>JAHRXB010000072.1 GCA_019104905.1 Bdellovibrio sp. | reverse complement strand
TTAAGATTCTTATTGAAAGATTCTTACCCTATTACTCAATCTATGGACGCGAGTGGGAACCAGAAATCTATTCTCCTGAAGAGGCCCAAAAGCTTTTCCTTGAGTCACAGTTTGTTTTGGAAGCCACCGTCCGAGAAGCCGGGGTTCTGTTTGAGGGATCTTATGATCTTAATGATGTTGTAAGCCTGATTCGTGAAATTGAATCTCTTTACCCTCCTCACGGGGAAAGCTGGGCCGACAAAGTGAAGAAATATCTTCCCTTGGTCGTTGATTCCAAAAACATGATTTTAGGCGGCAATGACTCTTCGCTAAAGAAGGGGAATTGGAGTGTTCTCCTGGGATTCGCCGCTCGATTTTATACGGACTTTCTATATTACGACTACTTCTTGAAAGAGAAGGCTTATGAACAGCCTTTGATCATTAGTTATTTGTCGGTCTTCTCCAATCAAAGTTTTAACATTTTACGAGACCTCTTGGTTCAGAAGAAGGACAATCAGTTCTCTAAAGCGGAACTGAATAAAGTTGTACGCCATTTGCTAAATTTGGAGCTTCTTCCAAAAGGACTGAAAGCCGAGTCTATTGATCGTCTTTTGGGACTGGTTCTTAACAACTTGATGGTCGCCCCAGAGAAGCGCATTGATGGGTATGTTCCCAACGCTCTTAATATGGCCTCCATTGAGGTGGTTCGTAATGAACTTCAGGTGTGGTTGGATACCGAACTTTTTATTGCTCGTTTGACCGAGAACTGGCAACCGTCGGAAGGGCTTAATACGCTCAACCTGATCGAGCTTCTTAAAAGATCTCAGAATGGCCCCAACTCCACTGAACATTTGGAAGCGGGACTTCGGGAATTGCTTTTGTCGGCGCAAAGCCCCGTGCCGGTAACGATTGATAGTGAAGGGCGTGTTATCATCTCCAACAGGTTTGATCAGCTTTACACCCAAAAAAGTCTTCGTCGTCTGAATATCAATAGAGCCTTGTCGCGCTTCCTCTTGCGTTCTTTTGTGACGGACAAGGGCCGCATCGCTAATTACTCGGGAGCGACTCTGGAGGAAGTGAACGGGGCCTTTATGGAAGTGCGACCTATTTTGGTTGAACTAGAGCTCATTGAATCGAAGAACGTCAGCTTTGCTTCTTCACGTTTCCGTGAGGCCAATATCTTTACGCCTCATTCAGACGGAAATATTTTGGCGTCTTATGCTGAAGTGACGGACCTTGTTGGTTTGATTTGGTCCGGGGTTCATATCAACACCTTGTTAAGAAAAGAACTTGTTCGCGTTTGTTTTAACGGGCGAGACGATGTGAAGGACACAGAGACAGTGACCTTGAGTTGTGCGCGAGCCTCCTATAAGGATGCTATGCCACAGGTGATGTCGGCCACACCCGAGTACGTTCGCTTTATGAAGACATCCAGCAAAGATGAGTGGGCTCTGTACATGAACAACGTCTTTAAGGCGGCGGGATATGTGCCAAACAGTAAAAATATCGCTCGTCTTGAAGAGATCGCTCTGACTCCGCATGTGATTCAGTATATCGAGATGGTTTTTGCTCGATTTGATAAGAACAAGGACGGCTTTATTTCCACGACGGAGTCCTTAAAGGCATTCCCGGCGTTTAAGGGCATTTTGCTTGAGTTGGCGAAAGATCAGATTCAAAAGGGCACATTGAAAGAGTCAGATCTTTTGGATCTCTTTACGTATATTCTTCGTTATGGGAAGCCCCCAGAGACACTGAAAGAGAAAATTCTTTTTGCGTTAAAATGGAGAGGGAAGTCCGAAAATTGGGATGTTTGGGCTGATCGTCTGCAGTTATCTGAAATCTTAGGATATATTGCGGATCAAGTGAACAAGAGCGCCAAAGCCGTCAAGGCCATGCCAGAAGGCCCTGTTAATCAAGAACCTTCTGAGACTCCAAACGGGCCGCTGACACAGTCGAGTTTTGAATAATCAAACCAACATAGGGGCCGACACCTTTTTGTGTTGGCAACGTGGACTCAAGATCTCCCGATCTGTTCGAGTCCACATCCGCCGTCTCTGGAGCATATTCCACCATATTTCTTCGCCAAATGAGGACTCGAGCCTTCGAGCCGACATTATGAACCTCGACAATCACATCCAAAGAAGTGGGGAAGTAGTAGGACATCTTGGTGGTATTCACCATGGCGGCATTGCCGTTGATGCTGACTTGTCCATTGACGCTGGCACCAGAGCGACTGAAGGTCACCATCACGCCATCGTTTGTGGGAATACCAGAGTTTGCAGAATAGAAAACAACAGCTATCGAGCTTGAATTAAGCTGATCTAAAGAGGCTTTTAATGCGATGGACTTGCTAGAGTTGAGGGTGAGGGCTTCTGTAAAACGAACGACCCCGCTGCCGCTGATGACAGAATTGTCGTACTGAGTGAACGAGCCAGAGACAATCGTATTAGGATCAATACCGGAAATCTCTGTGACCTCGGCTCCGGAGCAGGCCACTAAGGATAAAACACTGATTGTGAGAAGGGATCTTAAAAAGAGTTTTTCCACATCATAGACTCTACAGGAATAGGTTTTTTGTCGTTATACTTCGCCGAAGGTTTGACGTTATAAGCCGTCAAAATATCGCCCTTCACTTCAAAGTATATCAACTGACCAATCGGCATGCCAGTGTAAATACGAACCGGCTGTTTTACCGAGATTTCCAGAGTCCAATAGTTACAGAAACCGACATCTCCTTTGCCTGCAGTGGCGTGGATGTCGATTCCGAGACGACCTACACTTGATTTACCTTCCAAAAATGGAACGTGCTTTAGAGTTTCTGTGTACTCCATAGTGACGCCCAAATAGAGGGTGTCTGGCATTAAGACAAAACCCTCTTCAGGAATATCAAAAGTGCGAATCTTGTTATGCTTCTTCGCGTCCAGCGTCTTCTCTTCATAAACAGCCAGAGTCTTACCCAAGTGAACGTCGTAAGAGTTCGTTCCTAGGCACTCTCTGCGGAAGGGTTCTACTTTAATAGAACCTTGCTCCATGTGTTCGAGAATCTGCTGATCCGTAAGAATCATTACTTAGTTTCTCTGTGAACTGTGTGACGCTTAAGATTTGGATTGTATTTCTTTTTCTCAAGACGGCTTGGAGTCTTAGTTTTGTTCTTTGTCGTTGTGTAACGAGAAACAGGTTTGCCTTCAGCGCGAGCTTCAGTGCACTCAAGAGTGATGATGATTCTTCCTGATTTTTTTGCCATTGCGGTGCCCCTTATTTATTCACCCTGACCTCGTCAGAGTGGACTTCCTTACTACACCAGATTTGCCGGAGTAGGTTACTTTTGAATCAAATATATCGCCATGCGTAATTTAGAAAAAATGACAATACCTTTTCAAAGGGGGTCAAGGTATCAAAGGAATAGGGAAACTTCAACAGACAATTTGATGTCTAAAAGGGGAATTCATGAACTCTTGGAGTCTTTTTCTTGTATCGGTGCTTCTATCAGCCTGTGCTCATGCCCAAACCAGTGGCATTTTGAGGGGAAACACCCATCAGCCCGTGACCTTGGAAGAGGCTGTTTCCACGGTGACTCCCGGATCTATCGTTGTGATCGGAGAAAATCACGGATTTAAGGAGCATCAGGCTCAGCAAGTGGACATCATGAAGGCTCTTCGCGCTCGGGGACTTCGGGTCTCTGTCGGGATGGAATTTTTTACATACACCCAGCAGTCTTTGGTGGATTCTTATCGGGCCGGGGCTTTGTCTGAGGCGGACTTTTTGAAAGCCATCCAGTGGGGCAACCCCTCTTATGATTACTATCGTGACCAGGCCTTGTTCCCTAATATGAGTGAGGGTGCACAAACCCTGGCTTTGAATGCTCCTCGCAGTTTGACGGGGAAGGTGTCGAAGAATGGTTTGGATTCTTTGACTGATGAAGATCGCACGTTGTTGCCTCCTCAGTTTTCCTTGGGGCGTGATAGTTATAAACAACGCTTCTTAAGCATGATGCCTCACTTGCCGTCTCCGGCGGCGGGCGAACGGTATTTTGCAGCTCAGTCGATTTGGGATGACACCATGGCGTGGACGGCGACGGAGTTCATCGTGAACCACCCCGAGCAGGTCTTGGTTATTGTGGTCGGGGATTTTCATGTGCAGTTTGGTGGCGGCTTGCCGGATCGAATTCATGCCCGTGCGCCTCATGTCCCGGTTGTGAGTTTTTCCCAAGTGAACACTCTGGGGCTTAGCGATGATGATATTGCTGGGGAAATCGCTCCCTCTCCGACAGAGGGGCCTCGCGCGGACTTCTTGTGGTTAGGCCCCGCACAAAGTCTAGTGATGTAAAGATTCTTTGAGCTTCCTCGTACCTTTTTCCTAAAATAGGGGAAGCTTTAAGGAGTCCACATATGTTTCCTCCAGAGACCCGCATTCTAGTTATTGATGATATGCCGTCCATTCGTGATCTTGTGAAAAACACATTGAAGGTGATGGGGTATAAGAACATTCAAGAAGCGGCGGACGGGGAAGAGGGACTTAAACTTCTTGTTCAAAATAACAATCCCGGGATGCAGTTTCAGTTGGTGATTTCTGACTGGAACATGCCCAAGATGAAGGGGTTGGAGCTTTTAAAACAGGTTCGCGCCACGGCAGAGTGGAGCAATCTTCCTTTTGTGTTGCTGACGTCAGAGTCTGAACGGGATCAGGTGACTGAAGCCGTTTTGGCGGGGGTTTCCCAATATATCGTGAAACCTTTTTCGGCGAAGATTTTTGAAGACAAGTTGAAAGCCGCTTACGCCAAGCATAACAAAGCGTAAAATCCCGCAGACTTTGTATTAAGCCGCCGCGGCGGTTTTTGTCTGAGTTTTCTTAAATTCGGTAATATAGGGGACTTCAATCAAAAGTGTTGTGCCCTTGCCCAACTCGGAATCCACCCACACACGTCCTTGCAGTTCTTCGGCCGCCACTTTGATGGCATCCATTCCTACTCCGCGACCAGAAATATCGGTGACCTGATCTCGAGTTGAAAATTGACTGTCAAAAATATGTTGAATGACTTCGTGGTCTGACTTGTTTCTTGTATCGACCATGCGTTTGGCAAGTTTTTCGCGAATCTTTGAAGGATCAATGCCTCCGCCATCGTCTTTGATGCGGATTTGCAATAGGGGACGAGGCGTTGCTTGATGAAGAACTTCAAGTTCCACTTCCACTTGCCCCTCGGCGGGTTTGCCAAGATCCACGCGTTGATCGGGAAGTTCGATTCCATGATCGACGGCATTTCGGAAGGCATGCACCAGGGTTGAGAAAAGTGGATTATAGATTTCTGGAATGACCATGACGGAGCCATTGGTGATCTTTAAAGGCGCCATCATTTTGTCGATTCGTTCAGCAAGTCGTAACATCACTTCATTGTAGGGCTCTAAGAAGCGGGACACGGGCTCCATGGCAAGTTCCAAAAGCAGTTCTTGCGCAACAGTGCCGCCTCCGGGAAGTGTTCCTACTTTGCGGGCAATATCATTGAGCTTGCTAATCGCAATTTCAATCTGACGTTCTTCAGAGAGGGCCGAAGAACCCAGAATCTCTCTTGTTTCGTGAAGGAACTTGAAGAAATAATCTTCGATCTCAAAGCACTTTCCACGAAGGGCGATAAAGGCAGGGTGAGTCCAGTTGTCTTTAAGTTCGCTAAGAATAGTTTCCGCCTGATGGCAGGATTCAGCGACCTCGGTCACAGAGAAAAGAGCGGCGCCGCCTTTGAGGGTGTGCAAGTGGCGATAAAGACTTTCACTGTCATAAGGACCTTCATCTTTAGAGACCTCTTCGCGGATGGCCATCAAGAGACCTTGAGCCTCTTGGATGAAACGATGGATCTCACGCTTACTCTTAATCATATTGATAATAAGTTTGGCGTGTTCTTTTTCATTTTCGGCTTGTTTTTGAGCCTCGACAAGCGATGTGATATCGGAGGCGACAACCACAACGCCATCCATGGTTCCTTCCGCAGAGCGAAGAGGATGATATTCCAAGGCGATATTGCGCGATTGAGAGTGTTCAAAAGTGGTGGGCCCCAGAGGAGCGAGGTCCTCAAAGGGCAACATTTCCATGAAAAGAGTTTGCATCCACTTTTTGAAACCTTCGACCTTGTTTTCAGGAAGCTTCAAAACATCCCAAATCAGTTTGCCATCGGGTTTACACTCCACCGTGTTCTCGCAGGCTTTGGAGGAAACATCCAGGATGTGACCTTGTGGATTAAAAATGAAGAACCCTTGGCCCAAACTATCGAGGAGAGCTGACATTGTTTGATTTAAACGTGACAACTCGCGGGTGCGATCCGCGACCATCTGTTCGAGGTTTTTACTGTAGTGTTCTAGTTGAGCTTTGGCGTCTTCCAACGCTTTGATCACGCCTTCTTTTTGCTCAAGTTCAGCGCGATATTTTTTTTGTAGACGTTCTTCGAGTGTCACGTCGCGAACAAAGACGATCCAGTTTTTGTCGCCCATGGCATCAAAGATAGGCTGCAAGGTGATTTGTACTTTGCCTTCGCCACCTTGAGGTGTTTTGAAGGTCACTTCTTTGTAAGGAGTGGCGTCGCAGACGTTGATAAGTTCATTCAGCCCCTCAATAGGTTCGCTGAATTCGAAGAGGTCACAGAACTTCATGCCTTTAGTGATTTTGCGAATAGAAAGGCCCGCGACGAGGGCGGCAGTTTCGTTGCAATAGACCACCTTTTGTTCTGTGTTTAGAACAAAGACGGGTTCTAAGAGAGTGTCGAATAGTGAGTATTGAATCTTCATTTTACAAAAGTCTCATTCTTCTGATGGTAAAGGGTGAACTCACGTTGTGTTGCCCAATCCGAAGGCTCCACATCTTCTTTCGCCTCAGCCCGTACGCGCCAGTAGATTTTTCCAAGCGGGACTTTTTCTTTAATCAAAAAACGATTGCTGGTGAGTGACTTTGTAATCAAAGTTCTCGAGAAATCAGGTTTATCTGAGATTTCAATGCGATAAGTGGAAGCTCCTTCGACCTTTTTCCACTCCAGCCAAATAAATGGTTCCATTTCTGTTTGCAGGAAGATGGAGGCGTTGTTGAAGGGCTCCGTCAATAGCGGAGCACTCAAAGGTGAACGGAAGGTGTAGAGAACTTCTTCGATGTTGGAAAATTCCGTCAAAGGTTTATTGTCTTCATCCAAGGCTTGAACGCGCACGCTGTAGCGACCGGGATCCGGCAAGGTCAAAGTTCCGCCGTTGGCATTGAATTCCATCTGTTGGGGCGCTGAGAAATCTTTGCTCTTATCCATTTGTAAAAGATAGGACTTAGCAAAGGGGACTTCTGTCCAAGAAACTTTGGTTTCTTTGGGGACAGGAGTTGTGCCGATGACTTTGATTTCTTTGAATGGGTTCAGTGTCAAACCGCCGACGCTGACGTCAATGCTGCCGACCTCACTAGGTTCACTGAGAAGACCATTAAGCCCTCGAGCATACACTCGGTAGTAGTGTTTGCCCGGGCGGTATTGCGACCACGAAACTTGAGTTTGTGCGACATCATATTTTTCAATGTTCTTAAATGTCGCATCCTTGGAAATCTGTAATTGATAGCTCTTCGTTTTTAGCACGGGCTTCCAAGCAAGTTTCGGAGCTTCGGGGGACGCCGGATTGCGATCTTTCTCTGTGGGAGTCTTGAACTCGACCGCCTTGGTGACGAGGATAGGAGTGGCGGGGCGTTCTTCCTTGTGAGCAAAGAGATTCAGCGTGAACGAAACGGGTTGTGACCAGGGAGATATTTTCTGATCTTCCGTTTGGCCTTGAACACGCAGCCAGTAAGTTCCACTGGGCAACTTAGGAGTCAGCGCGGCAAGATTGTTTGTCTGAGCTTCTTTAAGAATTTGCGTGAACTCCGCATCTTGAGCGATTTGCAAAGTGAAGTTCTTTAAGAAAGGTTGCGCTTTCCACTGAACTTCTGTGGCCGTGGCAAGGTCCTCTTTGGGTTTCACTTTTAGTTCCAAATCAAATTGTGCTGCCGGAGCGGGGAGAACAATCTGAGGTCCCGCTAAGTGAGAAATTTGCATTTGCTGTGGCGGAGTGATCGCTCCAATGTGTCCATTGGAGTCCAGAGCCTTCAGACGCCAATAATAGGCGCCGGGTTCTAGAGGGTCCGTCACTTGCACGGAGGTTCCCGTGGTCATTTTAGAGACCGCAATAGAGCTAAAGTCTTCTGTGGGAGAAATTTCAAGTTCATAGCGAGCCACATCGCCTTTGCTTTGCCATTCAAAGTAAAGAGGATCGTCGGGATTGAGGCGCAACCACGAAGCGTTGTTGGCGGTGGTCAGAGTCAGCTCTGTTTTTTCAACCTGTTTGACTTCGCCCTGCTTGTTGACGGCCACCACGGCGTTCTTCGGCAGTTCTTTGACGGCTTTCTTTTTCTTGTCGATGTATTTGACGTCTCCAGAGAGGAGCTTCAAATCCACGGTGCCGCTATGAGCCTTGTTAAATTGAATTTTTGATTTTTCGGCAGAGTCTTTTTGGCTTTCTAACAGGAACTCTTCTGTTCCTGATTTAATTGTCAGTGAAGAGCCTTGGGCCAGTTCTCCGATCAAATTACCGTAACGCAGATCCAAGTTCATTTGACCATTTTTTAGATTTAAAGTGATCAATGAATTGGGTTCGATTTTGATTTGTGTTCCATCTTGCAGTTGAATGGTCGCTTCCGAGCGATCTCCGGTGAAGATAGAGTCATTCTGGAAAACTTTGTCTTTATGAGACGCTGGAACCCAGCTAAAAGTATCCAAGTTTTTTCGGCGAACATCGTTCTGAGAGACGGCCACGCCACCAATAAGCTCTAGTTTTTCATTGTTGGCTTGGGGGAATAGCAAGGAATCATCATATAAGAAATATGAGAACGCCATGAGAGTGATCATAGCGACCATAAAGATGATTTTTTCTGTGTGTCCAAAGCGTGACATAACACTCCTGCTTTAGGCCTTATCGGCTGGAAATGACGGATGATTTACGGACCTAAGGCTAAGTTAAATCAGAATTTCTTTTCGGGTTTCCGCGAAGAGGGCATACTGGAGTCGTGAAAAAACGTGGCATATCAATAAGATATAAGATTCTTTTACTGCTTACTTCACTGCCTTTGATTACACTTTCTGTGTATTTGGTTTTGGCTTTACGTATTTTTGAAGACGACAAGATTGCTTATGTCTTTGATTCTTCCAGTAATATGTCAGGCACCATGGCGGCTCAAATTAAGACACAGTTAAACTCTGTCTTGGGAACCACCAAACCCATCTTCCAAGATTATCTGACCCAGCAAAAGTTCACGTCCATTTCTGATTCGATCTTTCTGAATGAATACAATTTGGAGGCCGTGGTCGTTTTTACTCCCGGGCAAGCGGGAAGCTATCAACAGACGGCTCTTCTTGAAAAGGTTCCTGGTCAGACGGTGGGCGTTTTGGGAGGTTTGCAAAGTCAGATGGCGACCTATTTTACTGAGGTCGAAGCCACACGGCGCATGGTGAAAGTTCCATTTAGTGATGATCGGGTTTTTATTTTTGAAAAGGTCAGTGACGAAACAAAAACTCGCAACACCATTTTTCTGGTGATCGCACGAATGAGTGAAGCGGCTGAGATGTTTCGGACCGCTCTTTCTCAGAAGATGTATTTGATCTCTCAGGATGGAACTGTTCTTTTTGGGCCCGATGGTTCGCCGGGGCGTAAACTGCAAGAGACCGTGGCTCCCGCATTTCTAAAGAACATCTCTTCACAGGTTGCGCAAGGGGCTGAGACGACCAAAGCCAGTAATGGGACAGAGCTTCTGGTTTCGTTTTCTCGAGCAGGCTTTGGTGACTTGACGGTTGTGACGACAGTAGAAAAAGAGAAAGCGTTGGGGGCGGTTCAGATTCTGATTCGCAAGTCTTTGATCTTTTTCGGCATCTTGATTGCGGCCACGGTGATTTTAAGTCTGTTTGCTTCCAGCGGGATCACCCAGGCATTGACCCAACTTTTTTCGGCGACTCAAAAAGTGGCCGAAGGTGATTTCAATATTCGTGTCGATGTGAAGTCTAATGATGAAGTGGGCAGTCTGGCTGACAACTTCAATATCATGGCCGCAGAAGTTTCGCGTCTGTTGGAACAAACTGCGGAAAAAGCACGGATGGAATCGGAACTTCAGACGGCAAAGACGGTTCAAGAAACGCTCTTCCCTGAAACTCGTGCGAAGATTGGTCCTTTGGCGATCGCGGGATACTACGAACCTGCCAGTGAGTGCGGTGGCGACTGGTGGCACTATTGTCAGATCGGAAATAAAATCTTTTTGTGGATCGGGGATGCGACGGGGCACGGAGCGCCAGCGGCTTTGATCACAAGTGCCGCAAAATCCGCATCGACGATTATTGAACGCTTGAATATTTCTCCGGCGAAGGCGTTGGAACTTTTAAATCGTTCAATTTATGATGTTTCCAAAGGGCGCATCATGATGACGTTCTTCTTGGCCTCTTTTGATTTGGAGACCGGGGAGCTGGTGTATTGTAACGCCTCTCACGAAGCTCCTTTTCTAATTAAAAAGGGTGAAGGCCCGTTAAAGAAGAAAGATTTAATTCCCCTGAATGAGGTGAACAACCCCAGACTAGGGCAAGCTCGTGATTCCGTTTACGAACAAACCAGTATTCAAGTGGAAGAAGGGGATTCCGTGTTCTTCTATACGGACGGCATTCCTGATATTCAGAATCCTGGTAAAGAAGCCTGGGGTGAGCGTGAATTTTTGAAGGCTTTAATTGCCGCCAATAAAGACTATCCGGGAGTGAATGATTCGGTGGATCGGTTTGTCGTGACTTTTCAGGGCCATCGTCAAGGGGCGCCCTTGGTCGATGACGTGACATTTTTTGTGGTCAAACATGAAGGTCTTCAATAGATTTGAAGATACGGGAACGAGGAGAAATAAGAATGGGTAAACTCGATGTGAAAATGAATAAAGCCGCCGATAAATTAACGATTCAGATGGCGGGCACAATCGATGAAGACGTCGACTTTTCTCAGTTTAACTTGGCCGGCAATCAAGCCATTGAAGTGGAGCTGAGTGGTCTTAAGAGTATCAACTCTTGCGGGATCCGCGAATGGATCAAGTGGATGGGGACGGCTGGCGGAGCCAGTGTGTCTTTCAGCCATTGTCCCAAGGTCATTGTAGACCAGATCAATATGGTGGATGGCTTTTTGCCAGCAACAGGTAAGGTGACCTCTTTCTATGTGCCTTACTACAATGACGATTCGGGATCCGAAAAGAATGTGTTGTTCCGTTATGGGACAGAATTCCAAGAGGGTTCCGTGACGCCTCCATCCTCGGTGAAGGATGAAGAGGGCAATGAGATGGAGATGGACGTCATCGAGTCCAAGTACTTCAAGTTCATCAAGAAGTAAAAACGCTAGATAAAGGTCCAGATTCGAAAAGCGGGGCGCTAGACCAGCCCCGCTTTTTTATTTTTATTCTAAATAGAACCTCATGAAGAGCCGAAAAGAAAATGTGGAACCGAGTAAATCAAGTATTTTGATATTAGAGGATGATGAGAGCGTCGGCTTGGCTTTGAAAGAAGTCTTAGCGCGGGCGGGTCATGACGTCTTTTTGGCGTCACGTCCTGACGAGGCGAACACCGTTCTTTCCACGCATCCCAACATCGAGTTCCTTTTTTGTGATTGTCTTTTGCCGCAAATGACCGGTTTGGACTTCATCAAGCAGGCTCGCACGAACTATCCTTCATCGCGCTTTAAAGTGGTTTTGATGAGTGGTATCTATACGGATAAACAATTCATTCAAGAATCCACTCAGAGCACACAAGCTTTGGCTTTTTTAAAGAAGCCTTTTGAGATGGAGCAGGTTCTAAAAATCGTAAAAAAAGACGAAGCCCCAAAGCGTGAAGAATCCAGCGCGCGTAAACTTTTGTATCAAATGTTCGCGAATCCGACGGTGACCAGTCGCCAGAAAAGAAAGGTGATTGAGTCCATCGAGGAAGTGAGCGGTTTTGATTTACCTTTTCTATACTCCTTGTTGGTTGAGACCAAGAGCAGTGGCTATTTGAATATCTATAATGCGGATGGATCTGTATCCGGGATTTCCTTCTGCAATGGGAACATTGTTGGTGTTGACGTTGACGATAAGACGACCTTTTTGGGGGAAATGTTGATTCAGAGTGGTTATGCCACCCCCAAGGACGTTCAGGCGGCCCTGCGCGATAAGAACAACCGCCGTATTGGAAATTATTTAATTCAAAATAATCAGCTCAGCCCTCATGCCTTTGATCTTATTTTGATGGAGCAAATGAACATCCGCTTGGTTCGCACTATTGTGGATCAGAAGATTCGCGTGAACTTTGCTGCGGCTGATGTTGATATGAGTAATCCCAGTATTGATGCCGACACTTTGTCTTACTATCTTCATGATTGGGTGGCTTCTAAGATCTCCATGAACTGGTTGAAGTCTTTGTATGTGATGTGGTCGGGCAATGTGATCGTCAAGAGTCCGGCCTTCCGGGAAGATCATCCCGCATTATCGATGTCTTTGGTGAAATCTTTGGATGGCTTCACTGTGAAGCTAGGTAATCAGATGACTTTGACTCAGCTTCTGGATGTCAAAGGATACAATGAAATTGCCGTATATAAAGCAATCCACTTTCTTTTGACCAAAGGTTTGATTGTTTTTGCGCAAAGGGCCGCTTTCGCAAATCCTCAAGAGCAATTGAAGGTGCTAAAGAAAATCTGGGCGGAGCTCGATGGGAAAAATGGCTATGAAGTCGTGGCTCATATGGAAACGGGCACAGGCGGTGGCTCTTTAGAGTCCACATTGAAAGATTTTTTAACCTTGATCGGCGAGCCGCCTCAGGACTCGAGCTCGGAAGGTTACCTCATTTGGAATAACATTAAGAAAGCCGCAGAAGACGCTGTTGCGACCGCAAAAGACTCAAATAAAATTGATCAGTTCCGTCAAGCGACTCAAAAAACAGAGGCGGAAGCGAAGTTAAGAGCGACCTCTTTAATGGAAGAGGTCAAGAAGTCGTTGCAGTTCAATCAGTACGCAAAAGCCTTAGAGTCTTTGACGGAGGTTGCCAAGCTTAACCCTCAGACCCAGCAGATGCATCTTTACAGTTCGTGGGCAAAACTAGGCTCTATGGATCCAGCTAAGAAGCAATTCATCATGAAGGAAGTTGAGTTGGAGCTTATGCAGGTTCCTCCTGATGAACGCTATGACACTCTATTCCCCTTCGTGATTGGTCTTTTCAATAAGGCCAAGGGTGATGTTGTTGCGGCAAGAAAATCTTTTGAGAAGAGTGTGGCCTTGGATCCTTCGTTTATCCCGGCACGCCGAGAAATCTCACTTCTCATGGCGCAAAATAAAAAGCAAGACGTCTTCAACGTCGATCTGAAACAGGTTGTTTCGGGTTTCTTTAAAAAACGTTAGAACTTCCAAAGCAACCCGAGATTAATACCCAGTTGGCTTTCTTCCTTCGCAGCTGCAGGATCGTACTTGTAGTCGCTAAAATCCAGTCCATAGCGCAGATACCATTGTGAGTTCATCTGCCAATAAGCTTGCGCTTTCAAATTGTAAGCCGACTGCAATTTAAAATCACTTCCTGAAGATCCCGCAAAATATTGCAATTTCAACTCGGACCATTGCATGAAAGATTTAAGCCAGCGGGGAGGTTTCTTTAACCAAAAAGCCCCCAAACCGTAGGCCATGGCACTGGCACTTTCGCCATGAACCATCTGCAGGGGTAAAGTGAGTCCCCAGCTTTCGTCGACCAAATTAAATCCTTCTTTGGCTCGCCACAGAAGCTCTAACGTGGTGAAGTCCACTTTTGCGACTTCATCTTTTTCGATGATGTGCTGTTTTCGCTCTAGCGAAAGTCCCCAGTGGAAGCGGGACCAGTCCGCGTTGATCATGAGGAAGTTTTCAAGCCACCACTGAAACTCAAGCTCGGCAAAGGCGACTCCGGAAGGTGTTAAATAGTGAGCTCCCAATCCCAAGGCAAAGGGTTGGCCTCGGAACATATCGTAACCGACGATAAAGTCATGTTCATTGGCTTTGACCAAAAGATAGCGGCGAGTTTCAACGCCAGCGGGAATTCCTTTGGTTTGCCAAAGGAACTGATTCTTCTTGGGGAACTCAACTTTGGAAAGAGTGTCCTTTTCGGGAACCTGGATTTTGACTCCTTCGGGGGCGACTCCTGAAAAAAAGAGCTGGGAAGAGTAGGTACGAGATGGAGAGCGAAGAGAAAGGTAGGGGCGGTTTTTCTCTCGAGGCAGGGTGCCGCGGATGTAAAACTCTTGGCGCATCGGAATGTCGCCATCGCCTTTCAGGTAAAGAACCGGGCGTCCTTT
>JAHRXB010000317.1 GCA_019104905.1 Bdellovibrio sp. | reverse complement strand
GGCATCTTGGGCAAAAGCTTTGAGGTCTTGAATGTTTGCACAGCGATTTGGGTCTGAGGAGATATTATCGAAGCTGATGAAGGGATTGTGTTTGCGCACATAGCGTCCCTTGGTGGCGCCGGTAAAGCAGTTCCCCGGATAATTTTCCATGTAGCCCTTCCAAGAAAGACCTCTTTTCTCCAAAAGATCGATCAAGTTTTGCTGACGAAGATTAACAGGGTCGTCGTTTTTGACTTGAAAGGAATCCCCCCCAATCATGGCCAGGTAATTTCCTTGAGAGGGGTGAGTCAGGCCATTCATCTTTTCAAGGAGCGCTCCTTGCGAGGCCGCCTTCTTTAGGAAGGGTTGTTTCAGGGCCTCGTCGTAATCCGTGTTTTCCAGAACAATAATTAAGACTTTCTTAAAGCGCTGTCCCGTTGATGAGTCTGCGGCGTGAGCGAGGTTGCCAAGAAGGAACGCACATAAAAAGAACATTTTAAACATAGAGGCTCCTTAGCCTAGTTGCGATTGACCAAAACCGGTGGATTGTAGTTCACCGTGAATGAAAATTTAATATGAATGAATCCGTCGTCTTGTACCATTTCCTGAGGAGGATTGGGGAAGACGCGCGCATCTTTAAAAGCATTAATGGCTGCGGCATCAAAAGACTTAATGCCGGATTCTTTCATCACCAGTGCCGAGCGCAGAAAGCCGTTTTTATCCAAAAGGAACTCGACATGTGTCACCCAGTTGCGGTTTCCGACGGAAGTCAGCGTGTTGTGATCAAAATTATTGATTGCTTGTTGCACGCGAGTTTCCCAGCGGAAGCGAATCAGCTCTTCCATGCGTGCATAAAATGTGTAGAACAGATAACGATCCGTATTCAGCGCTGTGAAGGATCCCACTTTGACGTCGCGAGGCATGGATTCGCCAATCGTCGACATGCCGTCGTTGAAACGATTCATCTCTTGCAGCTCTTTAGAAATATCCACCGTGCGATAGCCGTCTTTGTCCTGGTCTTCCCCTCGGGAAGTGGTGGTCTTTTCAGAGGGGGCGTTCTTTTTGTTTTGTGCCGTCCCTTGATTGCTGCGGTTTTCCGTCATGCCGGATTGAGCCGCTTGAGTTTCTTCACGCACGCGTTGTTTTTGTTCAGAAAGAAAGCGCGCCAAAGTTTCATCGTCTGGAGCTTTCAGCTTTTCCGGAGCCAGTGTTTGTCGCACGACTTGTTTTTTTTCTGTTTTAGGAGTGAGAGCTTCCAGGATTTGCCCCTCGGGAAAAAGCGCCACTTCGATCGTTTCTGGAGGAGTCACGGTAAAGCGTGGAGCAAGCCAAAGCACAGCCCCAATAAGGAGAATGTGGAAAAAAGAGCTAAAAAGGACCGCGCGAATCACTGGCATTGTCTCATTCTAAGACAAAACCAGACCTAAGGGCAAGACGGCTAAAGTTGAAACGTTTTTTACCGATAAGAAATGAGTCAACAGGGGGAAAAATGGGGAAAGTTCTCGATATCACGCCACGCCTAAAAGCTCAGAATTCTTTAGAAAACACCAAAGTAGAGGCTGGGGCGGAAATCCACGATATTACTGAGGCTCGTCAAGAAATCCTGAGCCGGGATCGTCGGGACGTTAAAAGAACAATCTTAACTGAGTTTGTTGGGGCCTTTGTGGTTCTGCCAGAGAAGGGGCTTTTGAAAGCCGCACTCTATGATATTTCTGACAACGGGATGGCGTTTGACTTAGAACTTCTTGAGGGTGGTTTTGCTGCCGGTGAAGAGGTGGCGATGCGTGTGTACCTCAACCATTCCACGTACTTTCCGTTCACGATTCGTGTGACCAACAGTCGCGCCATTGAAGACGAAGGCGTGGTTCGTCACGGTGCTAACTTCGTCAAAGGCACGATGAATGATGTCGCGCTCCATCATTTTGTGAAGTTTATCGAAAATGTCAGTGCAAGCTTAAAAACAGACACGGGTGACGTACTCGTTTCTCACATCTCGTAATTTCATTTTTTATCGCGGTCCTTTTCCGTAGACTTTAGTCCTGCAATTTGTTGCAATTTAGGCTGCAGATATATACTGCAGCCAAACTGCAGTATGCAGGGAACTAAACTACGGAGGGCTGTCCTTGAGCAAATCTAAGCGCAGAAAAATTGTTGTAGATACGAACGTCATTCTTTTCGATGCTCAGGCGATCCTGCGTTTCGGCGAAGCTGATGTTCATATTCCTATCTCTGTTATCGAGGAAGTAGACAAGTTTAAAAGAGATCAGGGCGAGAATGGACGTAACGCCCGTCAGTTCAGTCGTTTTATCGACGTGCTTCGTGCCAAGGGTTCTTTAGCAAGTGGTGTGCAAATCGATAATTCCGAAAGCATGGTTTACATCAATACGGATTTGATGTTGGCGGGAATGCCTTCTGAATTGGACCACCAAAAAGCGGACAATCGTATTTTGAATACAGCGTTGGCTCTGCAAAAACAACATCCCCGCTATAAAGTGGAATTGATCACCAAAGATATCAATCTTCGTATTAAAGCGGACGTTTACGGCGTGGTCGCCAAAGACTACGAAACCAATGATATCAACCGCGATGACCTCTACGAGGGTTATCAAGAGATCATGGTGACTCCAGAGCAGATCGATAGCTTCTACAAAGAAAAACGTTTTATCACGGATTTGAAGTTGTATGCGAATCAGTACGTGATCATGAAAGACACGGCGAATTCGAACCACTCTGCGATCGGTCGCTACAGTTTTGCAGAAAAAGCGATTGTGCCTTTGGTGCAAGCGGCGGACTCGATCTGGGGAATTCACGCGCGCAACGTGGAACAGGCCTTTGCCTTGGACTGTTTGCTGAATGATGAAATCATGTTTATTTCCTTGGTGGGTAAAGCGGGAACCGGGAAGACTTTGATGGCTATTGCCGCAGGTCTTCATAAAACTCTTGATCAGGGGCAATTCCAAAGATTGTTGGTGTCTCGTCCGATCTTCCCAATGGGGCGTGATATTGGTTATTTGCCAGGTGACATTGAACAAAAATTGAATCCATGGATGCAGCCGATTTTTGATAACGTCGAGTTTTTGATGGGTGCGGACAAGAAAGCAGCGGGTCGTGCTCAGGAATTGATCAATCAAGGGATGCTCAACATCGAGCCGTTGACTTACATTCGTGGCCGCAGCATTCCAAAGCAGTACCTCATTGTTGATGAAGCACAAAACTTGACTCCGCATGAAATCAAGACGATCGTTACGCGGGCCGGTCGTGGAACCAAGGTGGTTCTGACGGGCGACGTTTATCAGATTGATAACCCTTATGTGGACTCAGCAAACAGTGGTCTCACATATGCTGTCGAGAGATTTAAAGGGCATCCGATTGCAGCCCATGTGACTCTCACAAAAGGTGAAAGATCTGAGCTGGCCGAGTTGGCAGCGAATATTCTTTAGGAGTTAAGTTATGACGGATGCAGTAGCAGCAACAGGGATTGACGTCGGTTTTACGGCGTCATTCACCACACAGGTCACAGATAAAATGGTTCATCAGTTTGCGGATCTTTCCGGAGACCGCAATCCGATTCATTTGGATGATGCCTATGCAGCGAAGAGCCGCTTTGGGCGCCGTATCGCCCATGGAATGATCGTGGGAGCTTTGATTTCCAGAGCTCTTGTGGATGGCCTTGGTGTGGGTGGTATTTATTTGGGACAAAACTTGAAATTTGTGAATCCTGTTTTCATTGATGACGTCGTCACTGTGACAATCAAAATCACCGGTCTCCGAAAAGAGAAGGGGATTGCGACTGTTGAGACGACGGCAGTGAATGCCAAGGGTGACATCGTAGTGAAGGGCGAAGCCGTCATTATGATGAATGCACCGGCCTAAGAAGGCTTTATGAGCGCCATTTTCCACCTCGTCTATATTAGCGATGCAGCTATGGATATCAGTTACACTGATATCCGCGATATACTTGAGGTGTCCCGTCGAAAAAATGCGCTCGAGAACATCACCGGTCTTTTAATTTACCGAGATGGTTTTTTTCTGCAGTTGCTCGAAGGGGAAGAGAAGAGCGTGAAGGCTCTTCTCAATAAAATTCGCCTTGATGAGCGTAATAGTGCCCTTCGGGTTCTTATTGAGACCACAGGGGATCAACGTCTTTTTGAGGGTTGGTCGATGGCATTTATGGATGGAGATATTTCTTCAAACTCCACCCAAGATCTTATTGATCTTTTTGATGCTTGTTTGGGGGCGGAAACAGATCGCCGTGATTTAATCATGCTGATGCTGAAGAAGTTTCGCGCCTCCGCTCCGGAATTAAAATAAACAACATTGTTAAAAGGAGATTCCCATGAAGAATCTAATGTCACGTCTTCTCTCATCGAGAAATTATAATACCAAGTATGACGACATGGCTTTGACGGTTTTACGTGTGTTTATCGGTTTGACCATGGCCTTTTCGCATGGATTAGGAAAACTTCCTCCGTCAGAAATGTTGATTTCGGGCGTGGCGGCTTTGGGCTTTCCAATGCCCGAACTTTTTGCTTGGAGTGCAGGACTGGCCGAGTTTGCCGGAGGTATATTGTTAGCGATCGGTTTGCTCACGCGCCCCGCAGCCGCTTTTGTTGTTATCACCATGATGGTCGCCGCTTTCGGGGCACATGCCGCAGATCCATTTGCGAAAAAAGAAATGGCTCTTTTATTTCTGTTTTCGTCCTTGTTCTTTGTTCTTCATGGAGCGGGTCGCTGGTCGGTGGATCATCTGATCACAAAGAAGAAATAAGACTTAAGACAATTTTATAAAGTGGGCTCCTCTCATATGTCGATTATAGAAAACGGCGGGATGAGTGACTATCTACGCGACTCTTGCAAATAGCAATAGAGGATGGCTTTTAAAGTGCTCGTAAAAGTTTGTTTTTAAGTAGCTCTTTGAAGACCTGTGCATCCACAGGTGTCTCAAGAAGTTGTTCAAGGCTGACCATGGTCTCTGTCGTGAATCCACAAGGATTCATTCCACGGAAAGCCTGAGGGTCATAGTGAAGATTGATCGCGGCCCCATGGAACGTCACCCACTTGCGAACGCCGATTCCAATCGATGCCAGCTTGCGATTTCCCACCCAGACTCCCGTCTCATCGGCCTCAGAATGGGTCTGTGGATTTTTTTGTAAGGATCTTCCTTGCGCTTCGATTTTGTAAGAGCGAAGGACATCCACAATGGCCTCTTCAAAGACACGCAAATAGCCGACAATCTCTCGGTCCCGTCGTCCTTTGCGGGTGTGCGAAAGGTTCAGAATGGGATACACGATCAGTTGGCTAGGCCCATGATAGGTGGCGCGGCCGCCCCGAGAAACTTCCATGACCGGCCCTTGCCACGCGAAGACGTCTCCGGGCTTGGTGGCTCGCCCGAGGGTCACGACGGGAGGGTGAGTGCAAAAAATCAAAAAACCTGGAAGGTCTTCTGTTTGCACCTTCTCCACCAGAGCATTTTGTTTCGCTATAGCCTCTTCGTAGTTGATGAGACCCCAGTCTTGAAAATCCAAATCCACCATGTCTTCGTTTTGCCATCATCTTACGAAGAAGTCATGCAAACTCTTTGGGGAGGCCATTTTCAGAGGTAATGAAGAACATTTTGACAGCAATTAAGGGGTTTGTGTTGAGGGTTTAGTCAGAAAAATTTCAGAATGAGATTCCCTTGAAAAGCGCCCTCAACAATCGAAACAATGGAAGCATGGATAGGGAGATTGTTATGAAAAATCTAGGACTGATGACAGTTTTTCTTGCAGGGATGATGCTGGCAGGATGTCTTGAGAACGGGCAAGGGACGGAAGTTCCTTCGAATCTGAATAACGGAGACTTCTCTGTAATTACTGATCCAGGTCAAGACACCAGCAATAATGGTGGCGGTCAGAACGGCGGTAATACAACTCCTGATGATGGCGGCAGCTCCACCCCGCAACAGCCTAGCGAACCTGATGGATTCTACATCAACAAAGGGCAAGCTTTGACATCTTCGACCAATCTCATGTTGGATTTCTATCCTCCCTTCTATGCCGCCTATACCAAGGTTTCAGAGAATGACACCTGCACCGGAGGCGTTTGGGCGGGATACGCGGACGCCGGCTCCTTTGTCAGCTCAAAGATCAATCAAAATGTCCCCTTAAGCGTGCAGTTCCGCGATCATGATGGTCGTATGAGTTCTTGTTATGTCAGAAGTATCTTTATCGATCAGGCAGGCCCTGACATTGTCTTTGCGAAATACCCTTCGGCTCCTGTCGAGGAGGGTTTGGATGTGGAGATCGTATTTTCAGTGACAGACCCTGGGGCGGGAGTTGCCGAAGTGACTTGTCAATTCGCCAATACCAGCAAACCTTGTGCTGCCGGACAAAATAAAATCCTCTTCCCCAAAATGGCTGGAGGCGATTACACACTCACTGTTTTGGCTAAAGATAAATTGGGATTTTCTTCACAGAAGTCTGTTTCTTTCAAAGTCTCCTCTTTGTATAAACAGATGGCTCAGAATGTGAAAGTGAATGAGTATAAAAAAGTGGACATCCTTTTTGTCATCGATAACTCGGGTTCCATGGCTTATGAACAAAAAAGCATGGCGTCTCGTGTTCGCAATTTCTTGGATGTCGTGAAAGGGCTGGATTGGCAGATTGCGGTTACAACCACGGACCCTGTTCACAAAACATTGGGGGACGGTCGTTTAGTTCCTCTTTACGGAAAAACGGGTTCATATATTTTGACCTCCGCGGTGTCGGATGCGGACGCTCGCTACACCTTGGGTATGACTTTGCAAAGACCTGAAACAGGAAGTGGCAGTGAACAAGGGATCTACGTTGCCTATCGCGCCATCGAAAGATCCTTGGCGGCGGCTGGAGGCAATACCAACTTTATCCGTCCTGATGCGCAACTGGCCGTGGTTTTGATTTCCGACGAAGATGAGTCTGCGAACGGGCCGAAGAATGATCCTGCGAATTTTGTTAAGTTTGTCCAAGATAGTTTTGCCGGACAAAAAAGTATGAGTTTCCACTCCATCATTGCTCGCCCTGGAGACAAGGCTTGTTTGAATGGCGAAGGTTATTCAGCGGGATATCGTTACGAACAGATTTCAAAGCTGACTGGCGGAGTGATCGGGGATGTGTGTGCCACGGACTATGCGGCTCAAGTGCAAGGCATCGCCGAGGGTGTCAGAAAGACATTGAAGTCCATCACCTTGTCATGTGCTCCGATTGTGGACTCCATGAGATCTATCTTGGTTCTTAAAGATGGTCAGGTTTACAATGGGACCAGCAAGATGGAAGGCCTGAATCTGGTGTTTGACGGAATGTTGCCAGCTGGGAATTACGAAGTGTATTACTCGTGCTTGAAATAAGCGGATCTTTTAAAAAATGAACAGAGAAAGAGGGTCTTTGTGGAGACCCTCTTTTAGTTTCGCAGGGCCTCAGGGTTTGAGTTGAAAGAAACACCACTTTGACTGACTTTGGTGTCTTCGCTGGGGCGAGTGTCTTTGGTTAAAAGACTTTTTAAAATCAAACGCGCAGGGGTGTCCACCATCAAGGTGAAACCAGTAGGAATCGCGCTATTGCGCTCGACAGCTTTGCGCAGATCTGGATTGTAAAGGATAAAGTCCTCTTTCGCCAAACCACTGCGACGTAAAAGTTCTTTAGCGCCAATCGGACGTGCTAACTTCACTGTATGCAGATCCAAAGTCTTTTCATACTCCAGATCTTTAAAGATCTGCTCATGATATTTTTCGGCATAGAGGGCCGCCAAAAATTCACTATAGAAATTTGAAGAGGCGAAGTCGAAGGTGCGAGATTGATAGTTGCCGACAATCTCGGCAAGATCCTCGCTGTCCGCCGCCTTCATCGCACGACGAATTCCTGAAGGACCATGATTCCAAGCGGTGATTGCCAAAGGCCAAGAGCGACGAAGAATCATGTGATTTTCTTTTAAAAGTCGGGCGGCCGCTTCGGTGGCCTTAAATGGGGAATTACGTTCGTCAATGTGCTCATTCACAGTCATAAAGCTTTTGCCGGTGTAGTCCATAAATTGCCAAATGCCGGAAGCGCCCACTTTGCTAATGGCGTGTTTGTTAAAGCTACTTTCGACAAAAGGGATGCGAGTGAGTTCCACGGGAAGTTTATGGTTGCGGAAGATCTCTTCCATGCCGCTTAGATAAAGAGGACTGACTTCAAGGCCTTCCGCGAAGAAGTTCTTCTGGCCGGTTTGCACGCGAACCTTTTTAAGAGCCTCTTGGGCTTTTTCGCTGAGGGTTCCTGGCAAAACTTCCAGAGCCTTGGCTACGGCGACTTGATATTCATTTTCTTTGTCGATGGCGGCACCATCCGCCAAGTCCTTCAGGGCTGTGCGGATATTGCGAACTTCACCAGCGACAAACTCGTCAGCTTTGACATTGCGAAGCCAACGCACCTTTGGGGTCTCGGCATTGATAATGCCTGTAACGTCGACCACCTTAAAAACAATCCAAGGATATTGAGAGTGATGCACCACGCGGTTGTTAGAGTCATAGCGAGTATAAATATCAAACCAAAAACCAACACGGTCCCGTAAGCCAGCGGGGATAGTGAAATCTTCGGAGATACGATCTTGGAAATCATTCAGGATTTCTTCCCGGTGATAGACAATATTGGGGTCTTTAGAGAAAACTTCTCCATCCAAAATAAGCTTTTGAATATGTTGTACGATCACGGGCACGTTAACAGAGTTAAAGAGCACCAAAAGAGCTGTCATGCCCACCAATGACATAAAGACATTGCGAGTGCTTCGTTTTGAGACAAATGATTTGATAGTCTTAATACTTTGTATGCTCTTCATGCCAATCATAAAGAGCAAGAGTGGTGCTAGGGTTCCGGGGGACTAACCCCAGCCTATTGGTTCTGAGCCGGCCTAGGTGTCTAAAAGAACGTCAGTGGCAACAAAACACGCGGGGGCCTGCTAGTCATTATCCCCCTGCTGAGTCGGAGGCGCTCTCAGTGCCAAGGCCGCAAGAACTTCGGTCTTTAAAAGAAACGCCACTTCACGAACGTCGGCGTGAACAGCACAGATCTCGACTTTACGATCCAGAGTTGTCGTGGCTTTGCATAGAGTCGGATTGCTGGTCTCGACTTGTTCTTGCAAAGAACCCTTTTCTTGAGCCGCTCGCACAGAGGCTAAAGCCTGATCGATCGTCGTGATCATTTTTTGCGCGACTTCGGGACGTCCAGAATGAATCAAAAGATCATCCAAGCCGTAAGCGGCCTGATTGGAAAAACTTCCGGTGAAGACAGCTTTGAAAGCTTGTAATTCTGCTTCAGCAGCGGGCAAAGAAAGCCCTGAATAAAGATGTTCAACATCCTTCGGACAATTGTCTTCTGTGCAGTCTTTATGACGTCCGAGAGGACGCCCAAGCTTTCCATCCTTCAGCTTTTCAATATGAGCCAAGGCATCAGTCAGAGCGTTGATCGACTCTTTGAGGTTTTTGTAGCGAGTTCCATCAATCAGGGTTTTTGTGAAATTCTCTTTTTCTAATGACCATTTCGCCTGAAGGTCTTGTGCTTTAACCTCTACGTCCGAGATCAGCTCTTGTGCCCAAAGGCAGCGATGAAGCTTTTTTTGTAAAAGAGGGCGGGTATTCCATTCAGCCATCTTGGGGTTTGCGCGAGGATTGCAAGTGCTCTTGTAGGACTTTTCAAAAAGAAGATACTCGATCGCAGAAAGTCCTCGCACGTTGAAAACCAGTTGAGTGCTACTGACCGGGGTCTGAGAATTCTCCAAAACCTTCTGATCAATTCCACAGGTGTTCAAATAAGGCCAGGAATAGACGAAGTCGTTTAAGACACGTCCGTTGTCCATCAAGGGACCCAGCGGAAGGGCCGCGACCTGATGGAAGGCCAGCATGGTGCGTTCCCAATCCAGACGAGCTTGAGTTTCTTCACGGGTGGCGGAGCCTCCTGAAGACAAGGCTTCGCAGTATTGACGTAAAGAGTTTTTCAGAACCGGGACTTGCGCGTTGAAACTCTCAACGGAGCGGGCAATGACATTGGTTCCAATGTTGATCAGCATTTTTTGTTCTGAGAAAGGCCCTTCATTGGGTTTTTGAAACTCAGAGGGAAGTGAACCTCCGCCCTGTTGAGGAGTGTTGACCTCTGTCGGCGTGTTGCGAGTGGATTTTTCGGTTTTAAAGAAGTCAGTACAAGAAACGGTCAGCAGGCACGTTGCCAGGACGGCTGAGACTTTGATGATTAGGGCTTTTTCTTGCATAGGACCTCACTTTCCAAAGGCCTTTGTGCCTGAAAAGGGGCTTTTTTGACAAGTATTCCCCATGAGGGGGGCATAATTGAAAACGCATTGAGGATGGAACACAAGGATGTGGGGGGAAACCTGATTTTATGCTATGAAGCAGGCATGTTGGAACTGCCCGAAAACTGGTCCCGTTTGCAAAAGTTGCTGATTCAGTTTGATGAGCCCACCTCTCGGCTTTATCACGTCAATATTCTTTCCAGTCTTTTGCTGGTGATCGTGGTGATGTGGCTGGTGGGACGCAAGCAGAAACACTCTTTTTCTTTTCTGCTAAGAAGATGGGTTTTGCGCAAACGCTACTGGTGGAACCATTCAAGCAAGCAAGACTATTGGATCTACTTTTTCAACGCTGTTTTGAAAAGCTTTCTTTTGGTCCCTCTGTTTGAGGGAAGTTTCCAGGTCTCACAGATCGTCATTCGATTTTTGGTCCGTTTTAATCATGGAGATCTTCTCAACATCCCAAGCAGTGACGCGAAAATTATTTTATTCACTTTTGCGGTTTTTGTCTGGGATGATTTTCTTCGGTTTTTTAATCACTGGCTGATGCACAAGATTCCGGTTCTTTGGGAGTTTCACAAGCTTCATCACAGCGCCCGGGTTTTAACTCCGATCACTCTTTATCGAGCTCATCCTGTGGAGTCGTTTTTCGCGGTTCTGCGTAATAGTTTGAGCCTGGGAGTGGCTCTCGGGGTTTTCATATTCATCTTTGGTTCCAGCTTTTCTTTGTGGACCTTGATGGGGATTAACGGTTTTGGTTTTCTTTTTAATCTTGTCGGAGCGAATCTCCGTCATAGCCAGATCCCGTTGGGCTTTGGCGCTGTTGAAAGAATTCTTATCAGTCCCATTCAGCATCAGGTGCATCACTCTAAAGACCCACGGCACTATGATAAGAATTTCGGAGTCAGTCTCGCTATCTGGGATGGTCTCTTCGGGTCGTTGGTTTTTTCCAAAGACGTGAGTAAACTTAGTTATGGTCTGACAGAACGATTTCGAATTTCATTGTGGTCTCACTACAAGGCTCCGCTTCAGTCTTTGATAGAGCGGATCAGTCTCCAGGTGAGACTATTACTATCAAGAAATGATTAAGAAAATCCGAGGGGCAACCGATAAGCTCGTATATGAATACCGGTACGTTCCTTTGGGCTCTTCTTTTATGCCTTATTGCGGGGATCGCAGAAGCTTCCCCGGGTTCGTTGACTTATCAAGGACGCATCGTTAAATCCGACGGCAAACCGCTTGAATATGGCGGAGTCTCATTCCTCTTTGATATTACCAGTCCCGACGGAAGCTGTGTTATCTACCGGGAACAATCACAAGTTAAAGATATGACGAACTCTAATGGAGTTTTCGACGTCCCGATCGGGGCCGGGTCTTTCTCAGTTAAGTTTCCGCAGACGGGTTCTTTTAGTCTGATTGATGCTTTTAACAACAAGGCGACATCTTTTAATTGTCGAGGACTTGATGATGCAACCGTTGGAGGAACATGGTCTCCGAGTGTCGATTCCATTCGTAAACTTCGCGTGCGATTCTGGGATGGAAACGGATGGCAGTTAGTGGATACTGACATGGAGATTCGTTCGGTCCCGTTTTCTCATTACGCACAAAGTGCCGAGCGTGCCGAAAAGGTGGGGTCTTATAAGGCCCAGGATCTTTTGGTGAAGAGTCAGCTTCCACAAAGTTCCGGAGCGCCGCAGGCCTGTGCTGCGGGACAAGTGCTTTCCTTTGATGGAATAAACTTTATTTGTGTGACCGATCAGATGGGAGTCAGTGGAGGGGGAATTCAGTCTTTGTCTGGAGATATGAGTTCCACGCACTTGTTACAGCTAGGAAGTGTCGGAACTTCACCCAACTGGATTCACGACGGCAGTGGGACTCATACCTTACATCTTCCTTTGGCTGCGACCAACGGAGTGACGGCGGGTCTTCTTTCCAAAGCAGATTATGAAGTGTTCAACTCCAAGCAAGCCGCTTTACCTTTGGGAGGCACAGGACAGGTTTTGAAATGGAATGGCTCTGCGTGGGTTCCTGGGGCGGTGAATGCTTTTGAATTAAAAAATTCCTTGGGAACGACACAATTTCCCACCAGTTGTCCGGTGAATCAGACTTTGAACTGGAGTGCTGTGACGGATGCATTTACGTGTAACACGATCGCCCTCAGTGCGAGTCAGATTACGTCCGGAACTTTTTCTGACAGCATGATTTCAAGTCTTGTCATCGATAAAGTTACCAGTGGTGGCGGAAAATACTTTTCTTACAAACCCAGCAATGTGGCCTGCACTGATCAGCAGGTCCTAAAATGGAATGCGGCCCCAGCTCGCTGGGAATGCGGAGTGGATAGCAATGCCGGTGGGACAGTGACGGCCGTTTCCGCATCGGCACCGCTGTCTTCGAGCGGAGGAACTACGCCGACACTCTCGATTTCTCAAGCCAATGGTTCGACAAATGGCTATCTTTCCGCAGCGGATTGGACAACCTTCAATTCCAAGTTGAGCACGGCAACAACCTTTGCCGGAGATGTGAGTGGCTCCTACAACTCCCTTTCTGTCGATAAAATAAAAGGCAAAACCGTTGCATCGAATCCGACGACTTCAGGACAAGTCTTAAAGTATGACGGCACGAACTGGACCGCAGCAGCCTTAAAGCTGGGAGAATTAGTCAATGCCACGGGTGGAAGTGCTTTTAATGTGGCCTCCTGTACGGCGGCTCAGACTCTGAATTGGTCGTCGATCACCGACAAAATTGAGTGTCAAAACATCGCTGGTTTGGATGCGGGAGTTTTGACAGCGGGAACGATCGCGGCCGCTCGACTTCCTTCATCCGCCATATTTTGGCAAGATGGAGGAGCGGGGAAAATCTATTATTCCAGCGGGAACGTGGGAGTGGGTACAAATAATCCACGCACGGCTTTGGATGTCTCAGGGGAAGTGCGTGTGGGAAATACTTCCACGGGATGTTCGGCCACCAATGAAGGCGCGATGAGATACAATAGCACATCGAAGTTGATGGAATACTGTAATGCCACGACCTGGGTGTCGATGGCCGGAGGAGCAACAAAGGCGTTAGGCGCCTGGGAGGCAAAATCATCTGACGTTGTTTATCAGGCGGCAACGGATGGATTTGTAGTCGTCAATCCGTCCGGTTGTTCTTATGGTTATTATTCAGTTCATTCGGATTCCAGCAATCCTCCGACTGTGGAAAGAATTAAAGGGAAGGCTTTTACCAGCGGCGGGAGTCAGGCGGGTGCGACGATCCCCGTTCGTAAAAATGATTACTGGAAAGTCACCACGACTTATAGTTGTGCGCCCGACGCTGTTTATTGGATTCCGTTCAATTAAAATTAGAATGATTCTGTCACTCGCATTTCATCAAGTTCTGCTGAAAAGATGCCGATAAAGACTTTAATGAATATCTTGAACGTCCTTTTATATTCAGTTCTGCTCCTTGTTGGAGCGCCTCTTGCTTTGGCGGTGCCGGGCACTTTGACGTATCAAGGTCGAATCAAAAACTCTCAAGGAGATCCTCTCGAAGCCAATGGGGTTCTTTTTGAATTCTCTATCATGAACACGGCAGGAACCTGCACGCTCTATCGTGAAACTTCAGGGGCGATCGACATGAGAAACTCTTCGGGGGTTTTTGATGTTCCCATTGGAACGGGGACTAAGAATTTTCCTGCAGATTCTAGCTTTAAACTTTTTGATAGTTTTGATAACAGTATCGCCTTCAACTGCGAAGGGGGCAGCACGTACTCTCCCGTGGCTGACGACAAACGTCTTTTGCGAGTGCAATTTCATGACGGCACGGGCTGGAAGTTGATCACACCTGACAATGAAATTCGTTCGGTGCCTTTTGCAGGACATGCTCGTATCGCACAGACGGCGAAAACTTTAGGCGCCTACACGGCCTCGGAATTTCTTTTGAAAACGACAGTTCCTCTTTGTGGGGCCGGTCAATATCTGCGCCATATCGCTCCTGTAGGAACTTTTGAGTGCGCGACGCCCAGTATCTCGGGCGGCACTGTGATTGGA
>JAHRXB010000139.1 GCA_019104905.1 Bdellovibrio sp. | reverse complement strand
CTGACCTTTCTCTGTCAAAACGATCTGCAAATCATTTTGATAGTCGGTATTGCGCAAGAAGGTGTGCTTCACCATTCCCGAAAAAGAATAGGGAGCGGACTCTCCAGCAAAAACTTGCACCGCTTCAACCTCTTTATGCTGAAGAATTCTTTGCGCCAGTTCCGTCGACCACGCTTTCCCTTGTAAAAGAGGCGTCGTCACAGGGTAATCGATTAAAACCTGAAACTCTTGTTTGTTATCAAACGGAAGCATCTTCACTTTAACCGACTTAAAGTAAACCAAGCTGGAGGCCGCGATCAAAAGAACCACCGTAAAGGCTCCAAAAGCCAACGCCGTCTTTTTAGTGTTTAGCAGCGCTTCCATCACTTTTTGATAAAGAAGATCCAGCTTACTGACCTTGCGGGCCTCGGACTTGTCGCCCTCGTGATGATGATTCTTGAGCAGCTTCACCGCCGCCCAAGGGGTCACAATGAACGCCACAAAAAGAGAAAGAATCATGGCAAAGCTTGCACCCACCGGAATCGGCTTCATGTAAGGGCCCATCAGCCCGCGCACGAAGGCCATCGGCAAAATTGCCGCAATCACCGTAAAGGTCGCAAGGATCGTCGGATTACCCACTTCAGAAACGGCCTTGATCGTGGCTTTCACCAAACCATCTTTGTGATTTTCCTTAAGATGTCTTTCAATATTTTCCACAACCACGATCGCATCGTCCACCAGAATACCGATAGAGAAGATCAGTGCAAACAAAGTCACCCGATTCAGCGTATAGCCCATCAGGTAATAGATGGCCAAAGTCAAAGCCAAGGTCACGGGGATCGCAATCGCCACAACCAGAGAAGCCCTGATTCCCATAAATAGAGCAATCAACGCGGATACAGAAAGAGTCGCTAACAACAAGTGCTCAATCAATTCGTTGGATTTGTCCTCGGCTGTAGATCCGTAATCCCGAACCACGGTCATTTTAATATCAGTGCCGACTCCTTCAGGACGCTCCTTCAAAAAGGTCTCGGCTCTTTGCAGAAGCTCTTTCGACAATGTCACCACATTGGTGCCTTTGCGTTTAGCAAAGACAATGGAAACGGCCTTTTCAGGTTCTTTGTTTTTTTCTAATAGAACAGAACTTCGCACCAACTCTTCAGGGCCATCAGTCACTTGTGCCACGTCTTTAACTAAAACAACCCGACCGGCTCTTTGACCGATAGCTAGGTTCGAAATCTCTGCGGCCGTACGAAGGCGTCCTCCCACTTCGACATCGAAGACTTCCTTATCGCTCCAGTTTTTGCCTGCAGGAGCCAAGGCATCATTGGCCTTAAGCGACTGCATAAGGGCAAATAAAGAAACCCCATGGGACTGAAGTTTGCGTGGGTCGGCAACAACTCGCACGGCCCGCTTCTGTCCTCCCAAAAGCTCAACCCGAGCCAAATCCGGAGTACTGGAGAGTTCTCTTGCTAAAGGAGCCACGGCTGTTCTGAGTTGATACTCACTCAACTTGTTGGAAGTGAATGTCAAAACCATGAACGGCACATCATCAATAGAAAATGACTTCACTTGCGAGTTTAAAGCGTTCTCGGGAAGAGACGATTTAATAGTCATCAGCTTGTGATGAATTTTCACCAAACTTGGCTCCATGGGTTCGCCCACTTTAAAGCGCACCGTCACCAAGCTGCCATGGGCCTGACTGCTAGAGTAAACGTACTCAACGCCGTCCAAACCCCACACCGCCCGTTCAATGGGTTCGGTCACCTTACGTTCGACTTCCTTCGCCGTATAACCCGGCACCGGCGTCATAATATCAATCATCGGAACTGAAATTTGTGGTTCTTCCTCTTTAGGAGTCAAATAGACGGCCATCAACCCCAGCAAAATACTCGCAATCGCAATGACCGGAGTCAGCTTTGAGTGAACAAAGGTCTGTCCAAGTTTTCCTGCAAAACCAAGTTTATCTTTTTTCATAACTACTTTCCTTGTGACAATTCTTGGGGAAGTTCAAAACGTGCCTTTAAAACTTTTTGCGACGCCGCCTGAAGTAGATTCATTCCCGCATCCGCTTGTGAAGTCACCAAATCCACACGGCGATTTAAAACTTCGACAAACTGAAGGGCATTGATCGAACCATTCTTAAAAAGAGACTCCGCCACTTGCGACTGCTCAATTAGAATTTTTTGACTGTCCTCAAGAAGACGAATGTTCGCCTTAAGGGCTTGAATGGCTTGATCCAAAGATAGCTTCTCAGCTCGTTCTTTTTGCTCCATCGCTTCGGTGTATTTTTGCGCGGCCAATGATTTGATTTGAGCCTCTTTATGAGTTCCGTAATCGGAAGGATTAAAGAGACTCCACTGCAAATACAGTCCCGCCGTATAGCCATTGGCTGTGTCACGACTTCCATTAAAGATATAACTCTCAGCAAACGCTCCTACTCGAGGTAAGAATCGAGCTTTCTCCATCTTCGACGCCTCTTGCGCCACCATGGACTTTTCCTTCAGCGATTCAACTTGAAAAGAAGCTTCCTCGCTTTGACTTGCCAGATACTTTTCAACGAAGACAATCGTTTCTTCCGCCTGAGGTGACCATTGAGTCTCTGTATAACCCATTTCTTTAAGAGCCACGTAGTACGCTCGACTTTGCGCCTCGTACTGTACAAGAAGTCCCTGAACTCGATTTGACAAGGACTTTAAGCCTAACAATCCCGAGTAACCCACAGGGTTTGATTTAACTCCGATTTGATAGCTTTTAAGCAATCGATCGATAATCTGTTTCAGATTTAAAAGCTTTTGCTTTTGCTGCTCTAAAAGCCCCAAGGAGCCATAAGCCTTCGCAACTTCAGAATACTGTTCCACCCTGACACCAGCCGCCTCATGGTCTTGAGACTGTGACAGATGATTTTGCAAACTGACCTGCGCGGACTTCATTCCCCCTTCATAAAGAGGTAAATCCACGCCCAAAGATCCCCTGGTGAAAACTTCAGAGTCAGGATTGTTAATCGCATCCGGATTAAAGTCAGTTTGTCGCAAAGATCTTTGCTCAAGAAGTCCGAAAAAGGACTGCCCGGGAGCATTCGTCTGGTACGATCTTGCATCTAAATAGAGTCGCGGCAACCAGTGGCGCCCCGCTCGGTCTTTGGCTTCTACGGCAGCTTGAGACTGCAACTCTGCCGCCTTGAGGCCTGGAGAGGTGTGAGAAATCGAATTCCAAACTTTACCAAAGGACACCTGCTCTGCCTGTGCGCTCAAGCCAAAGATCATTAGCTGCAAAAAGACAAAAGAGGTCCATTGAGCTATTTTGCTCATAAAAATCCGCCCTTATAATGTTGTTAAATTTAAAACCACCCCACCCCTTGTCGAGATGGGGTCTGAGTCACTTATTTCTTATCTTCTAAACGGCAAGTGCTGATTCCGCACATGGCGTAAGGAGGACACCATCCCAACAAACCTGTTGCCAAAGGAACTAGGCCCAACAAGAACCAAAGGTTCGCCGGCCCTACAAAAGCCATGCTTACCAACACCACTCCTGCAATAATTCGTACAACGCGCTCGATTGAATGGATATTTTTTTTCATTTTCTAACTCCTTCTTAATGTTTATCGACAAAAAATATTTTGAATAACAGCAATCAGTTGAATCAAACGCTCATCGGCCACCGCATAGTACTGATACTTTCCTTGGCGCTCGCTTTTAACCAACCCCTCCGCCTTCATTCTTCCCAAAAACTGGGACAACTGAGACTGGGAAACCTCACACAACTCGACAAGTTCAGAGACCGTTTTGGGCCCTTGAGTCAAATGCCCCATAATCATCAGGCGTTGCGGATGGGAAAGAGCCCTTAACAAGTCACTGACTTCCTGGCAGGACTTTTCCATTTTTGAGACGGAGATCTTGGTAACTTGTATCTTTGTAGCTTCTTTTGTGCTTGACATATTATTACTTTATAATATGCTAATACGTAAAGCAAGGAGATTTTTTATGGAAATTCTCAACAAAGAGACCTTTAAAGAGAAAATCTTTAACTTTGAGCAGCACAAAGAGTGGACCTTTAATGGAGGCCGTCCTGCCATCGTGGATTTTTACGCCGACTGGTGTGGCCCCTGCCGAGCCCTCTCCCCCGTCCTCGAAGAGCTCGCTAAAGAATACGCCGGCGTTGTAGACATCTATAAGGTCAACACCGAACTCACTCCGGAATTAGCTTCAATGTTTGGAATTCGCGGGGTCCCGTCTCTGCTTTTCATTCCCATGACAGGAGGCCCCGCCATGGCTTCAGGCTTTGCACCCAAGGAAAGTCTACAAAAAGCGATTCATGAAATCTTTAACATTGCCCCTCTCCAACAGAAAGGAACACGATGAAAACCATCCTTAATTGGACTGAAAAAATGAGATTCACCGCAGACTGCGATGGCAACGCCGTCACGATGGATGCGAAGGCTCCGTTGGGTGAAAATAAGGCCATGACCCCTAAAGAACTGGTCGCTACGGGATTGGGCGGCTGCACAGCTATGGATGTTATTGCTCTTCTTAAAAAACACAAACAGGACTACAAATCCTTGCAAGTTGAAGTGGATATCACTTCATCTTCAGGGGGTCATCCTGTGGTCTTTGCCGAGGCTCACCTTCTATTTCAAGTCACAGGAGAGGTCGACAAAGCGATCCTTCTAGAGTCTGTGAACTTGTCACAAACCAAGTTCTGCGGCGTAAGTGCGATGCTTTCAAAAGCCCTCCCCATTCACTATCGCGTCGTGCTCAATGGCGAAGAAATTGGAGTAGGCCAAGCAAACTTCAGCAACTAAAAAAGCCTCCCCTAGTGGGAGGCCCCTTCTTCAGTTTTCTTATTAAGAGCCTTCGCCGCTTGCCGAAGGCCTCCTAAATTCTCCAAATCTTTAAAACCCATCCCTTGCATCACTCGCAAAGCCTGCCCGGATCTGTTTCCACTTCGGCAATAGATCTTATAAATTTTATTGCGATCTAGCTTTGAGATCTTTTCTTTAAAGTCTGACTTTAGAAAATCAATATTAATCGCGCCCTCCACGTGACTCTGCGAATACTCTTGAGCCGTTCTGACATCAAGAATAACAAAGTTTGTGGTGTCTGCATAAACCACCTGACTTGCGGCAGGCGACATAAATAATGCAAGAATTCCTGAAATGAATTTCATATTTTTACCTCACTGGTATTTTTAAATATCGAGTCCCATTAGTTTCGGGCTTCGGCAAACAACCTGCCGCAATATTCACTTGTACGCTGGGCAACAAGAGTCGCGGAGCGGCCAAGGTCTTGTCGCGAGCCTCCCGAAAGACGACAAATTGATCCTTACTTGTCTCCATTGTTAACTGAATATTCTTCCTTTTCTCTTCACCTATCGTGGATACAAAACTCAAAGCCCTTCCTCCGGGCATATAATCATGTCCCACATAAACCTGGTAGTGATCAGGCAACGCATAAAGTTTTGTGTGAACAGACTTGTAAAGTTCCTCTGCGCTGCCCAAAGGAAAGTCGCAACGTCCTGTTCCTGAATCCGGCATAAACAGGGCGTCCCCAGTGAAGACACTTTCGCCAATGATGTAACTTGAGCACGCGGGAGTGTGACCCGGCGTATGGAGGACCTGAAGCGCAAGAGAGCCCGCACGCAAAGACGCCCCATCCTCCAGGAGCACATCAAACTGACTTCCATCTGTTTCAAAATCCGAATCAAGGTTAAAAACATTTTGAAAAATCTTTTGAACATCTACGATACGCGAACCGATCCCCACCTTCGCCCCTGGAAGGCGCTCTTTAAGCACCTGCGCCCCAGAAAAATGATCTGCATGCGCATGGGTCTCCAGGATATAATGAACTTTAAGCTGATGATCCCGGATAAAACTCACAAGATCGTCAACGGAAGCCGTGTTCATCCGAGAGGAGGCGGGGTCATAGTCCCACACTGGATCAATCACAATCGCATCCTTCGTTTCTTCATCATAGACAACGTACGTCAGCGTCCACGTCGCCTTATCAAAGAACTCCCTAACAATCTGCCTCATAATTCACCTTGCTATTCTGAAGAATTTATTTTTTATTCTTCAGAGACTAACGAAGGAGATGCCCTAATGCAACAAGACTGGATCAACGCCCTTTGGGGTGGAAGCCTTATCGGAATCTCCGTATCATTAATGCTCCTGTTAAATGGCCGAGTGACCGGCATTAGCGGAATCATCAGCGGAATGCTCTCCCACAAAAAAGGAGACACTTCCTGGAGACTTTCTTTTGTCGCTGGATTGTTGGGTGGCGGCCTCGCCTTCAGAATTTTAAATCCCCCAATCCCCCACAACGGCTGGAGCACGGAAATCTGGCCCCTGATCATCGGCGGTCTTCTTGTTGGATTCGGCACTCTCCTGGGAAGCGGATGTACAAGTGGTCACGGCGTCTGTGGAATAAGCCGACTGTCACCCCGCTCAATGACGGCAACTCTGGTCTTCATCCTGACCGGAGTTTTTGCTGTGTTCATTTTCAAAAAGCTAGGAGTCTTAAATTGAAAAAGTCTTTCGCCGCGCTGGTCGCAGGATTTATCTTTGCTTTAGGCCTTGAGATTTCCGGCATGACTCAGCCCCAAAAAGTAATCGGCTTTCTGGATATCTTTGGCTCCTGGGATCCCTCTCTTATCTTTGTCATGGTGGGAGCTATTGGCCTCCACTGCATTACTTATAAACTCATTCGCCTACGCAAAGCCCCCCTCCTATCTTCTGATTGGTATGTCCCTACAAAAAAAGAAATCACTCCCGCTCTTATAATAGGTTCTATTATCTTTGGAATCGGCTGGGGATTGTCAGGAGTTTGCCCTGGCCCCGCCATCACTTCTTTGGCCAGCTTCGAGTTCAGCCCTCTGGTTTTTGTCGCCAGCATGCTGACGGGGATGTGCCTCTTTAAGCAGGCAGATCTCATATTTAAGTTCAAAAGATGAACCCGTTACGCATC
>JAHRXB010000241.1 GCA_019104905.1 Bdellovibrio sp. | reverse complement strand
CCCAATGATGAAGAACTTCTTGGCTGCAGATTTAGTTAACATGAAGGCTCCTTTAAGGTTTAACGCCTTCATACTAATGAGATAGATCATATAAGAAATTGATCGAAATCAAGAATTCCAAAAATTCCTCAGTTCCAGCCTATCGGTGGAGGAGGATCAGTTTCGAGTCCATATGAGGCCAAGGCTCGCGAAGGCCCCCTCGTCCTCATAGCTATGGCCCACCTCTGAGATCAATTCGATACTTTGAGACTGCTTAAAATTTAGGCCCACCGCCACGTGCTGCCTCTTACCCCGACTCAGATCAAAAGAAATCTCTGTCAACATCTCGATATGGGAATTCGCATTCCAACTAAGACCCATCACTCCAGTGCCGAGCTGCTCCTCACCTTCAAAATCCAGGGTGCCTTTAAGATACGGATTGAACTTCACCGATGGATAGGTCACCTCGGTCCCCAGAGAAAAATGATTCGCTTCGCTGTTGAGGCTTGTCGCCGCCAAAAGATCGATATCGACTATGTTTGAGTAGACATGGGAGAAGTTCCCCAAACTGGTCTCCGCGTGATTGTGAACCACCAACGACGGATTCACCCAGTTTGAATGCCCGTAGCCCGCAACCAGGGTAATGGCATTTTCTGTGGAATTTTTGAATGAATAGGCTTCGAAATCCGAGAGCCCATGGGAATATTCTTCTGTGGTGTCAAGAGCCCACACGGGCCACGCAAATAATACGATCACGATATTGATAAGTCTTTTCATCTTTCCTCCCCTAATTGTGGGACCACGATTAGGGGGAACAATGAAAAGACTCAACCTTTACAAAGATTCTGACTTCTAATGAAAATGCAGTGATAAATATCTTGTGATTAGGATCACCTAAGTATTTTCAATTTTTGCCAAACGCTCCTGCAAAGAACGAATGAAAAGATCTTGAAAATCCACACTCATTTCTTTCGTTCTAAAGAAAGGATTCATGATGCAAATACGAATCAAAACCAGCTCATTCGTATCAATTTCCCCATGCCAGGAACCGATAAACTTCTCGAAATACTTCGCATAGCACTTTTGATAAATTCTGGTTTTTGAAATAAAGAAGTCGCTTTTCTTATCGATCTCAAAAGTTTCATAAAGACGCAAAGTACGCTCATTCACCTTTTGAAGAGAATCACCCTTTTTTGCCAGACAGAACCCCAGAAGGTTCGCGTCCACACTGGGCGCAAGAACAAGATCAGGAATTTCCTTCTTCAGTGCCGCTTCGAGCTCTTTTCTAAGACGAATAGTTCGCGCAATAATACGACCATATCCATCCTGAGAAAGGCCGACACATTTTGCAGTCATCCAGGTCGCCACGGCCCCTGCCGCAGATCGAGACCCCTCCAACGTGAAGGGCCCTTTGTCCTTGCTGGTTGCAAAGTTGACGTAAGGTGCACCGAAAGATCTCTGGTAATAGTCTTTTTCGTGGGCCGCAATGAAAGCCCCGGATGAGTATGGCACGTATCCAAGTTTATGGGGATCGATCGTCACTGATGTCACTCGCCCCACCGACTCAATCGCTTTAAGGCTTTGTTCAGAAAGAGCACTGCTGAGACTCAGATCTTCCCCGCGAAGAGAACAGATAAAACCACCATAAGCCGCATCCACATGATGCCACAGATGCCAACCATGAGTCTGACGATACGAGTCCAGTAAGTTTTGAACTTCATCAATAGGATCGACCATTCCCAACTCGGTCGTTCCCAAAACTGAAACCACCATCACAATGGGACGATCCTCTTTGTGCGCCCGCAGAATCTGCTTTTCTAAATCTTGCACATCCAAACGTCCGTGAGCATCCAATTGCACGGGCCAAAGAGCCTCGGCACCCAATCCGAATACATTGGCCGACTTTGTCCAAGAGTAATGTTTATGTTCAGGAATCAACAAAACCGGCCCCAGAAAAGCGCGCCCCGTCTGTCGGGAAATATCTGTCGCCGCAGCAAAGGGATTGGCCTCAAAAGGATTAAATTTGACTGCCGATTTCTTCACTTCATCAGAAATCTCGTCGTAGGCCTCAAATCCCATTGCCGCACTCTCAAAGGCAGAGTTTCCCCCCTTTGCAAGGCCGGCTGACATCCAGTTATAACAGCGGGTTCGGGCGCGATAGACCGCCTCGAAGTTGGCAATCGTTCCACCCGATGTGAAGTGCCCCACTCCTTTGGAAAATCCCATCATTTGCGCAAGCGCCGTAATGGCTTCTTCTTCGACCAGCACTCCCACGCGCGATGACTCTCCAGAAATATTATTCGGATTGTGGAGCAAAGTCAGAATATGGCCGAATAATGCAGGTAAGGAAATTTCTGAAAACATGTGGCCGATGTAGCGAGGCGAAAATTTGGGAATTTCCAACTCAAAACGAGCTGTCAGTTCATGAAGAACCTCTTCCGTATGCGTGCGACGTTTTACATAATCCGCAGAAGCCATGTCTCTGGCCGAAATGGCTTGCCCATCCTCGGGGCGAAAACTGCGGCGCCAATCGAACCACGATGTCAAAAGTGTGCTGATCTGGGAAGAAACCCACTCGCGATTTTCAGCCTGAGGTCCCAGGAAAAGACCTTTCAAGGCGGCCTCTTCAGACAAACAAGTGCTTCCCGAAGAATTAGAATTGTCCTTCATAACTGCTTACTACTTTCTAGAAGAATACGACTGATCCTCGCTCAGAACACCATCAACCTGCAGTTGATGACAGATCTGATCGTAGATCTCCTGAGACTGTTCAGGATCAAAATTCTGATGTTTTACTTTTTTAACTTTAAAATCTGATAACTCAAAATGAGCTGAAGGCTCTACCTGATGGCGAGCCAGACACGATTTCGCACAAGCCAAAGGACAACCATCCAAGGCAATGATGGTGCGACCCGATTTGGCCACCTTGACCAACGAAGGCACATCACCTCCGACACCGGCAATGCAGCTCATCTCCGCTTTTCCATCTCGATCTAACTTAATTGCCAGATCATTGGCCATTTGTGCTGCGCTGGAACATCCCGAACAAGAGTAGACTAAAGGGAGACTCCCCGAGGGAGACTGAGTGCTCATAATTCCTCCGTGGGCCCACTTTAACAGACTCAATTCCACCGAGAATCCAACCCTGGGGTGGATTATTGTATGAGAAAGCCTGTACTGCCTCCACGAAAGGTGTTTGAATGGCTCTATGAAAAAAGTGAGTCAACTCATAAACTGGATTCTTTTCATAGTCGTCGGCTTTCTTCTTTATCAGCGGCTGCCTTCCATTCTTGATCATTTTAAAGCCGAGAACTCTCCCGCCCCCCTCTTCAAGGCTGAACTTCTTCAGGGCGGAATTTTTGATTTAAATACTTATGAAAAACCCGTGGTCGTCGTCTTTTGGGCTACATGGTGCGGTCCCTGCGAAGTAGAACTTGGAAGAATAAAGAGGATGGTCGAGAACCAAGAGATTTCGGGCAATTCCGTTTTGACGATCTCCAGTTTCGAAGAACGGGACCTGGTACTTCAAACCGTTCATTCTCGAAACTATCCATTTCAAAATGCCTTGGACCCGCAAGGGCAAGTGGCCTCTATTTTTCGAGTTGCTGGGACGCCAACGATCGTTTTCATAGATGAACACAAAAAAATTCAGTGGATCACGACAGGACTGAGTCCGGCTTTGGAGTTTCGGGTTCGAAAGTTTTTAAATCCGACCGGGAAATAGTTCTTTCTATGCGCGCGGCACACGCACCGTAAAGATGGAACCTTCCCCCAACGTCGAATCAATGAACAATCTGCCATCTAATTTCTCGATGAATTTGATGGTAAACTTCAAGCCAATGCCAAGCTCATCATAATGAGGATCTTCAAAATTCTCTTTTTGTAAAATTTGTGTTTTGGTCTTTTCATCCATGCCCAAGCCACGGTCAATGAACTTAATCACGATCTCGTTGTCATCAGCCAGACATTCAATCGTCACCACGTCGTGGGACTGACTGTAACGAATGGCATTTGATAGAAGATTTCTAAAGATAGATCCCAGAATATGTTTAGACGCCAACAGCAAGATCGACTCTTGAGAGGGTAAGAATTCAACGGAAATATCCTTAGCCATGATCTGCGGTTCCAACTGTCGAATTGTTGTCTCCAATATACTGACAACATTGATAGGACGATGTGCCCGATCCTCGCGACTCCAAACCAAAACGTCATTCAAAAGACGACGAGAAGAGTCACTGGCTTGAGTCACCTTATCCAAGGAGGTCACCCACTCTTGCTCTCCTCGGATCTGAGCTTTGGCCTTGAGATTTTCCAAGAGAGAATTAATACCTAATAGCGAACCGGAAAGATCATGAGACAAAATCGTGTGAATCTTTTGATTGAAATGCATCACCTTTAAGATCTCATCATTCAAATCACGCAAGGCATGATTACCTTCTTGAAGATCTGAATTCAGCTTTAAGATATCCGTCACATCATTTAACAAATACACATCGGCGGCTTTTTCGCCTTCTCTGGATCGCAAAGTCTGCCACGCCACTCGATAATGACGTTCCCCCAAAGTCAACGCACTCGGGTTCTCTAAAAGCTCTTTGAGTTCGGGGATCTCGCTGGTTTTCTTACCCACCATTGAGGGCTGAAGCCCAAACACCTTTGTCGCCGACTTGTTAGCGTCCCAAAAGGTTGAATCCGCTTTGATGATAAGAACAGGACTTGGCAAATTTTCATAAACCCTTTGCTGTGCCAACACACTGATATCTAAAAACTCCAGTCGCGTAACCGAATAATAAAGGCCCAAAGCCATCGGCCACACCGCCGCGACACTCAGTTGAATCATTTCAGTACTGTGAAAGAGATATCTCGCGGAAAGGTCAAAGGCCAGATGGGAGGTGGCCGCCAAAGTTAAAACAATGGCATAGGTCTTTCGAGCTCCGCGCCCTTTAAAGATCGCAAGCAGATAGACTCCGTAGAAAATCACCAGAACGATATAAAGATATGTAAAATAATATGAAATGAGCGAACCGCTTTTGTAGGTTAAAAGTCCATAAACATTTTCAAACTTTTGAAAATCGTAAAATGTCCATTGTTCCGCACCCGGCAAGCCCAACATCGACGCCAGGTTCGCCATCACAACAATCATTGGAACTATAAAGAGAACGATGCTCCAGCGTGCCCATTTTTCCCAGATTTTAGAAAAAAAGACCCCAATGACTGTGACCGCCCACAAGGGTGAAATGAAGGGAAGAAAAATCTGTCTGGCTTTTGTAAGCAAGATCTTTGACTCAAAGTCATCGACGAAGATGATAAACAAAAGCAACAAGGCCCAAAGTGCATAGATACTTTGCAGAATTATCAGGAACCGATGCATCGGCGATCTTCGATAAGGCCAAACATAGGCCGCCAGAGCGGTGCAGATTGTGAACGTCAGAAGAAGAGATAAATATACAATGAAAAATGCCATGATGTGACCAAGAAGATAGACTCTTTTGTGCCCTAGTCAATCGCAACAAAAAATCTGCCGCCGATTTATTCAGCGACAGCTTTAGATTTATGTAATACTCAAGATCTTGTGAAAATTTCTAATCCGGCGGTTTAATCCTTTTTTAAAAATTAGGCCGCCTTTTTTTCCTGACGAACCATCACACTTGATTTGGACGTCACCGAAGCACTGTGACCTTCATCTTGTCCCTTTTTTGCGCCATCGATAGTCTCAACTAAAACATAAACAGCGTTTGTTAGATTCTCAGCCTGACTTGAGAGTTCTTGTGCCGATGCGGCGGCTTCTTCTGAGGTCGCGGCGTTCACCTGTGTCACTTGATCTAATTGATTCATGGCTTTACTGATTTGCTGAATTCCGTGGGATTGCTCTTCGCTCGCTGTTGCAATTTCCGAATTGAGATCGGAAACTTTTTTAACAGAGCTGAGAATCTCTTCTAGAACTTTCCCGCTGTGCGAGGCCTGCTGACTTCCGATCTCAATTTTTGCCACACTGCCTTTGATCAAGTCCGCAATATCCTTGGCCGCAGAAGAACTTCTTTGTGCTAGATTTCTCACCGCTTCCGCGACGACCGCGAATCCTTTTCCTTGCTCCCCAGCTCGAGCGGCCTCAACAGCCGCGTTCAATGCCAGGAGATTTGTTTGAAAGGCGATGTCGTCCACGACATTGGTAATTTCTTCGATTTTTTTTGAGTCCGCAGAAATCAGACCCATGGAATTTACCAAATGACGAATCTCTGATTCACCTTTAATGGCCACCTCTCGAGTCAATCCGGCAAGTCGAGCCGCCTCTTTAGCATTGCTCGAGTTCACACTGACCATCGATGTCAGTTCTTCCAATGTCGCGACAGTTTCTTCAAGGGAAGAGGCCTGCTCTGTGGATGCAGAGGACAACTCTTCGGAGGCCGCTGCGATTTGATGGGCGGCCTGGGTCACATGAGAGGAGTTGTCCGTTAAAACGGATATCACCTGATGAATGGCCTTACTTGCTGCACGAAGAATAATAACGGCCAAGGCAATTCCCAAGACAATAGACACGACACTGATGAGTCCGGTCCAAGTTTTTGCCTGTTGATAAGTCGATTGGGCATGGCTTCTCTGCTCCTCCATTTCACCCACATCATGTTGGACCATCTTATCAGAAGCGGCCTCACCCGCCAGACGAAGCTCTCGGCCCTTAGAGAGAATCAAGGCAACTCCCTCTTTGGCATTTCCATTAACGATGAGCTTTGCCACTTCCGAATTTGTCGTGTGCCATGATTCATACACGGCAACAAACTCTTCCAGATTTTTAAGAGCCTCAGGGTCTGCGATCTTTCGTCGCTCTTCGATTACCTCTCGCAACTCTTTGTCTCGTTTGACAATGAGTTCTGCGGACCGGGTTTTGCCCTCAAGGGTGTCATTGATGATGAAATTTCTTTCGTTGATAATTTGGGTGTAGAAAAGCTGCCGAATTTTTTCGGCCTGGATTAAGCTTTTCACCCGAACCTCTGTAATCTCCTCCAAAGACTGATTGATACCATGCATCTGATATAAACCCATTCCAGAAATCACCGCACTTCCCACAATTAACACACAAATTACAAAGGCAATTTTTAAATTGAGGCTC
>JAHRXB010000204.1 GCA_019104905.1 Bdellovibrio sp. | reverse complement strand
TTGACCGTCAAAAAAGAGAAATACGACTCAATTCAATATCGTCGGGCACAAGAAAACTTCAATAAAGGCTTCCGCGACTTCCAACAGGGACAGTATGCGCGAGCTCGCGAAGCTTTTCAGGTGGTTTTGAATTTAGATCCTGACAATGAGCTGGCAAAGAGGTACTTTCATTTATCAAAGATTAAATTTGATGAGCTTGTAAAATTCAACATGATTCAAGGCAACCGTTACAGAGAGAAAAAGAATTGGAGAATGTGTCAGTCGAACTACTCCAATGTGATGACCATGCTACAACATCGCAAAGACGATCCAAGTTATAAAGAAGCAAAACAGTTTTATGAAGAGTGTACTTTGAATTTGGAGGGTAGATTCTAATGGCCCGCCTCAGAGTTCGCTTAAGGGGAAAACCTGTTTACGATCTCACCTTGTCAGAGGATCGTACCTATATTGCGGGTCGCAAAGAGGATAGTGATATCGTCTTGCAGCCGGAAAAAGGGATTTCTCGCGAACATTTTAAAGTGTACTTTGCAAATGGGGCATGGAATGTGGAAGTGGTCTCTCGCTATGGAGAGGTCGTTTACAATGGCGAACAGGTTCAGCAGTTCACCTTAGATCATGGCAGTCAATTTGCTATTCCTCCCTATGAGTTTGACTTCCTTAATACTTCAGCAGAGGCCTCGATGCCACAAACCTCTGAAGAGTCACCTCATCTTCCGGCCGTTGCGGGAGCGGAATCGTCAGAGGGTTTTGATGGAAGCGAAGAGAAAACCGTTATCGGAGCGTCGCCCACCACGCCCTATATAAAAATTGTTGATACTCAGAATGAAACTCAAGAGATGCTTCGTCTGGATGCGGGCGATTCTTGGGTGGCGGGGAGAGACTCTTCTTGTCATATTCAAATTCGCGATCAAAGAGTCAGTCGACGTCAATTTGAAATTCGTCGTGCAGGTTCTCAATTTGTTATTATTGATTTAGGCAGTGTGAATGGAACTTTGCTGAACGGAACTCCGATTTCAGCCTCCGAGCCGACTCCCATTAAAAGTGGTGACGCTATCAGTGTGCTCACCAATTATCTCTATTTTGAATTGCACGATTCAAGTTTTCAAAGTCGTTTGGAGTTGGTGAATGTCCAGCCTCCTAATCCTTTGGTGCCGATGGGCTCAGAGGTCTTGCCAATGGAGTACCAGCAACAACCCTCCCATGAGTTGATGCCTTATCAAGGCGGTATGGCGCCAATGCCCTATCAGCCACAGATGCAGTATCCGGCTGTAGGAACAGCCCCGATGCCGGGAGGCCCTCTTCCTACAGAGACCAAAAAATTCGATTTTCAAAAAAATCGACCTAAAATTATTGTCGGAGCGGTGGTGCTTTTAGCGCTCGCTTACTTTTTTAGTGGCAGTAATAATGAGCTCCCTCCTCCGAATCCAGGAGCTCTCGTGGGTCCGGGTTCTCCGCAAGAGGCATTTTTAAAATTGAAACCTGAACAGCAGGCCCTGGTTCGTCAACGTTATAAAGATGCTAAAAATCTTTATATGCAAGGGAAGTATCAGCTTGCCCAGGACGAGATTGTGAAGATCCAGGAAGTAGTTCCTGATTACGAAGACATTAAAGAGATCGAACGTCTTTCTAAAGAGGCCATCTTCATTCAAGAGCAGCAGCGTCGTCAGGAAGAAATTGAAAAGGCAAAAATAGAGACGGAAGAAAAGATTCAAAAGCAGGCGACCGAATGCCAAAAGAAGATCAATCCCTCGATCACAGTGGCTGATTTGGAAGAGTGTTTGAGCCCGGTCCTTCAGTTCAATCCCGAACATCCGCGGATCTTGGAGTTGAAGGCCCAGGTCGAGCATATCAACGCCCAACGTGAAGCCAAGGATGCGGAAAGAGCTGTTTATCAATCACAGGTCGCAAAACTTCGCGCGCTGTATGATCGCGCCCAAAAAGTGCATAAATCGGGAAAACCTCTGGATGCTATTGCCGCTTATGAAAAAGTGATGGAATCCAAGCTTCCGGATCCCAATGGTTTCAAAAGTCAGTCGCAAAGAAATATTGCATCGATTCGTCAGATGATGAACTCGAAGACAGCAACACTCCAAAGCGAAGCTGAAAAGTATTACCAGTCTCAGAATCTGAAGGGAGCGATCATGGCTCTTAGAAAGGCTCGCGCCATGGATCCGACCAACCCGGATCTTCCCGAGCGGATTGAGCGGTACACCGTTGAGTTACGTAAACAAATGATGTCTATCTATCAAGAGGGAATTCTTGAAGAAAGCTTTGGAAACGTCGACGGTGGGGAGTCCAAGTCCGGAGCCAAAGATAAGTGGAGAAAAATTCTGGAGCTCGATGTTCCGGATGGGGAATATTACAAAAAGGCTTACATTAAGCTGAAAAAATACGGAGCCTTATAAAGTGAGACTTCAAGAGAGATCCTACAGCACGAAGATTTTACGTCCTAAGCCTTCGATCTACCGCGAGGAGGACGGATCCCTCATTGTTGTGGCAACTTCTTGGGGGCAACCCGAGCATGCACAGAGGGCGATGGACGAAGTGATCAAGTATGTGAGTTCGGCAAAGTCCGATGTGGAGGTCACTTCTCCTTTTGAATTTCTGAGCTGTCTTTCTGACGAAGTGAACTATGTCAGAACGGGGACACTGATCGCCAATGACATTCTTTATCGTGGTGAAAACAAGATGGAGTATTTTTCTGGGGTTGAGCTTTTGGCGCTGTTTCGACGGGGTCCCCAAGTGGCTTGGGCTCAGGTCGGATGTCCCAGTCTTTTTATTCAGAGAAAAAATCAAAGTCTTCAGCCGCTTTCAATCGGCTTGGACCTATCTAGTGAATTGCGGGGGGCTGGTGAAGTTCTTCCCCCCTTGCCAGCACAGCTTTTAGGGCTCGATCCGACCTGCTACGTTCAGTGTGGACATACCTATGTTAATGAAGGTGACCATTTGGTGCTTTTAGCGAGCACTTCTGTGGCGACGTCCCTGTGGTCGAAAGACTCTGAGGCCTTGGAGTTAGGATCTATCACGACACGCATGATCCAGGAAGATCCCGAATCTCCTTTTTGGTTAGGAATTGTGGATCTCGAAGCAGACTAGTAGTCTTCGTTTTGCAGGGATTTATAGACTTGCGAACGGATCTTACTATTTTCCGGAAGACTCAAGGCCAACTCGGTCCGAGAGGGCGCAAAAATATTGTCGCGTGACGTGTCCCAAATCAATCCCGCCGCGATGTTGGCTCTTTGGATTTGCTGATCCAACATATAGTTTCTAAACGAACGTTCAAAACGTTTTTTTTGAGTGTCTTTGCTGAGTCCTCGGTCCTCGGCACGCACCCAGTCGGTGAATTCTAAGAAGAGCGGATCCGCGCAGCTCTTAAGAGATTCGGTTTCAAGTTCTTTGCTGGTCAGAAGGAAGAAGCAGGGATCTTGAACCTTGGCATTTTTGGAGCCAAGATTTTTTTCAGCAACAAATTGCCACACAGAGATTTTATTTTTAGTCCCAAGCTGTTTTAGCGTCTCCCAATCTTTTTGATTTAATGCAATCTGCGCGGTCCAATTCAAAAGATCCAGGCTGCGCGGCTGGGTGGCTAAAAGACGCTTTAAGTCCTTTAAAAGAAGGGTTTCCTGATCCGTTCTCATCCAACGAGAAAAAGGCAGACTCATCTTCGTCGTCCACTCTGAATCTACGGGGGGAAAGGGCGGGAAGAGGCCCTTGGTCAGCAGAGATTGCAGTTTTTGTGTTGTCGGCAAAATACTTTCTTGTAGCAATGGCAAAGGATTCACTTCGAAGCGATCCACCAGCGTGTTGTAAAGTAAGGGCTTTTCATCGTTAATCAAAAGAACATGATTTGAAATTCCTGCGGTTCGCAGAGGACCGGCTTTGCGCCAAAGCGCCCATCCCGACTCAATCAGCAGAGGCGTGCTGTCGGACCAGGAGGCGGTAGGACTTTTTAGAACCTCAAGAAGCGAGTGCGTGGGGAAAGCGCCTGAAGTCGTGTCAACCAGGCTTTCTCCTAAGAGTTCAAAAAGGGTTCGTCCCACGTCGACCAGGCTGACATTTTGATCGACCTTCCAGTTGATGGCTTCATCGCGTTTCTTTTTTTGTGAGGGCTTTATGAATAAGGCAACTTGAGTGTTTTCTCCGTGCAGATTCAAGGGGGACAGCTCTCGATAGCGATCGTTCGTGGTGTGACCATTGAGGCCGATCAGAAGAACGGTCGTGTTGTCCCAACGTTTGGTCGCTTTTAAGCTGTGGAAAAGTTCAAAGAGGCTTTCATCCAATTCATCCAACTGACTTTCAAAGCTGAGATTTCGAGTTTCGCCAAGATCCGTCACTGTTTCGGTGGTGGTGAAGAGGAGATCGGGTACATAAATCACACTGAAAAAAGCATCATTGTCGACATCGTGTTTGAGCCATTGCAAAAAGGCATCCGCATTTTTCTTGAAGGGGCGAAACAAACCGCTGAAGGACGGGATGATATTGTCTTCAAAAAGTTCGAACCCCTGATTGAGTCCGCTTCGTCTGAAAACCGGCGCTCCGCCAGAGAAAAAACTGGTACGATAGTCTTGCTTAATCGCAAGTTCAGAGGCCAATTCAAATTCGGCAGCTAGGCCTGGGGCTCCATTATGGCGAATTTTATGTTGATAGGGATAAAGTCCAGTAAGAACAGAAGCCAGGGCGGGCACAGTGAGAGTCGAAGGCGTGAAAGCGTGAGTAAAGCGAACGGACTCATTGCAAAGCAATTGAAAACCGGACCTTTCCCCTTCTTCCTGACTGCAGCTTATATCTGTGCTGGTCAATTCGTCCACAGCGATAACTAAGACTGATTTTCTATCGTTTGTCTTGCACGAAAGCTGGACCAAGCTCAGGAGTGTTATAAGAAGACTTAAAATGATTTTCCGCATACCTTGACCAGATGTAATGGTTTTAGAGATAATGAATCAATTACTTTGCTCAGTCAAAGATTTGGAGGAAATCACCCATGCTCACGGAAAAAATATTTGCAGTCGCGCACTTGGCAGATCAGGTTATCTTATGGATTCTACTTATTCTCAGCGTGATGAGCATCGGGATGATCTTAGAGCGTTATTTTTCTTTGAAAAAGGTTTCTGCGGAATCGCAAAGAGTGCGTTCTCGCATCAAGTTGGCTTTGCAAAGCAACAGCCTTGAGGATGTGGAAGATCTTGCGAAAGATCCAAACTCCATTGAAGGACGTGCAGCGGGTTACGCTTTGAAGCACATGAAAGAATCTGGAAGCAAGGGTTTGGAGCAAATTTTTAATACGTTTGCTTTGACTGAACGTCCTGAGTTGGAAAGATTTTTGGGATTCTTGGCGACCGTGGGCTCCAACGCTCCTTATATCGGACTTTTTGGAACAGTATTGGGTATTATGAAAGCCTTCAACGATTTGGCGACAGCTCCAGAGGCAGGTCAACAGACGGTGATGGCGGGTATCTCAATGGCCCTTGTTGCTACGGCGGCGGGTCTTTTCGTGGCAATCCCAGCGGTTGCCGCCTACAACTACTACAGCAAACAAGTCAAAGGCATCTTCCAAAATCTTGAGAGCGTTAAAGAGCTCTGCCTTGCTTATGCGAAGAAAAAAGGTGTGTAAACCATGGCATTTAATAATGGTGGTAACGATAACGAAGCCATCGCGGATATCAACGTAGTTCCGCTGGTGGATATCATTCTGGTGGTGTTGATCATTTTCATGGTCACCGCTCCGATGTTTATGAAGCCCACGATTAATGTGAATCTTCCCAAAGCCGCAAGTGGAGACCAAACCGCACCAAGCAAACTCAATATTGCGTTAACGGCGGATGGTCGTATTAATCTCAACGGTTCTTTCGTCAACGAAGAGGATGTTAAGTTGAAAGCATCCGACGAAGTCACGAAGAATGCCGAGGTTCAAGCGATTATCTCGGCGGACAAGGATGTTCCTCACGGTAAAGTGGTGGGAGTCCTGGATATCGTGAAGGGCGCTGGGGTGAAAAAATTTGCGATCAGCATCGATAAGAAATAGAAATGAAAAAGGGCTCCCAAAGAGCCCTTTTTAGTATCCGCTATTTTGTTGTTCCGGCGGCACATAGTTGGGGTCTTTTTCCCACGCGCACGTATTAGATACAAACTTTAACTTTTTATTACGACATTCAAAGGTCAAAGTGCCTTTGTAGTTATAGCCATAACCATCATTGTATTTTTGCGAGTTATTATAATACCAATAATCCGTAGGGAATCCGGGATTGGGTTGAGGTGTATGAATGCGCGGCACGGTCGTGCGGCAACTCATCCAAGTTTTTTGCAGATACTGAAGGGCTGATGGCACCGAATAAGTCGAGAGCCCCACCCAGCTGGCATTGGGATAAAGAAAATTGTAGATGTCGAAGGAAGAGTGCAAAAGAAACTTTCCTTTGGGGCCATCGAAGTACTCGCCAAAATATCCGTAAGCCGTGTCGTAACTGGCCACAGTGTAGGTGAAATATGATCCGGCGACACAGCCCACAGCGGGTTCCAAGATGCTGACTCGAGCCAGAGAACTTTGGATGCTTTGTCCTTTGCCGTCTTTCACGACCACATAATAGGTTCCTTCTTTGCCGTAGGAGCTCGCGTTGTCCATATAGGAAGAGTAGTTTCCGAAGCCACCATTAATGGCTTTGCTGTCCTTGTACCATTGGAAGGTGTAAGGGCCATCCCCTCCCGCAATAGTGACATCCAACTGAAAGTCGGCTTTTTCTAGAACACTGACGCCTTGGGGCTGCTTCGTAATTCGGAAGGTGGTGTTTTTGGGGTCGTCGTTGCCACCGGTGCTCACGCCGCCGCTGCTGCCTCCTGACGAAGAGCCGCCACCACCCACGGTGATGCCGCCGCCGGAGGATCCGGTGTTACCGCCAGAGCCTCCTGCAGAAACGGAACCTCCGCCAGAACTGCCGCCGATATTCACGCCGCTTGAGTTGCCGTTGCCAGGGCGAGAAGACCAGATAGAACCTTGGTTGGTACTGGTCGAGGGACTAGAAGTGGACCCTTCGTTAGAACAGTTTGAATTATTGTCAGAGCAAGAGGCATTTTGGGGGGCGCAGTTTTGAAAACTCAAAATAGTCAGCGCCATGATCATAAGACCAGAGAAAAGGCGAAAATTTCGAATCTTTTTGAGAATACGCCCGTTCATCAAGTAACTTTCCCCCTAATTACTAGACTTAGATACGGATGAAATGTGGAAAAACTTAAGCAAAAAGCTTCGCCCGGGCAGATTATCTCAGATTGACACAGCTAAAGTCTGGCTCTGTTCCTCCGATGAAGCATGAAGTATGTTTAAACGGCAACCCACAGACACTCAGTTCATCTTTTTGACGTTGATGTTGGTTCTCTTAATGGGAATTCCAACCTTTCAAACGTTGACCCAAAAAGAAGAGGCCTCAGACGTGCAGGTCGCCGCAGAGGCGCAGTCCCTCACAACAAAGCGCAGTCCTTCAAGTCTTCCAGCAAGCGTCGTGGGTGTGAAGCCCGCACTTCAGCAATTCACCTCTTATGATTTAAGTTGCGCGAAGAAGAGTGCCTCTGAATTAACAGTGTCAGGTCCCTATGTGCAATTTCAGGGGCGTAACTGTCTTAAGAATTTTAAGTCAGGAGATGTGGAGATCGTG
>JAHRXB010000160.1 GCA_019104905.1 Bdellovibrio sp. | reverse complement strand
GTAAGGAAGAGACAGCTTGATATTTTTGCATGTACTGCTGTTGATATTGTTGCTGGTACTGCATATAGCTTTGATACTGTTGCATCTGCATTTGCATCATTTGCTGCTGATACTGAGATTGCATCTGTAACATCGTGGGGTCGTAACCGCTCATGCTTCCTAGGCCGCCCATAGTCCCCATCATTCCACTCATGGGGTATCCACTCATCATATTTCCTAAGCCGCTCATGCCCCCAAGGCCCATCATACCCCCAAGCCCTGTCATATTGCCCAAACCCATCATGCCTCCCATGCCCATCATGGGATTTGAACCATAACCTCCGTAACCATTCATCCCCCAAGGTCCCATGCCGCCGTTATAGATTCCGCCGCCCATCATATTTCCCATCATGCCTGTAGGATATCCGAAGGCGCCTCCCATAGAACCATAAAGTCCACCGGTTCCATATCCGCCCATCATTCCCATGGGGCCATTCATATTTCCGGTGACTCCGCCCATGGCGCCGCCCATTCCGCTGCCGCAGCCAAAAGAGCCTTGTCCCGTTCCTCCACCAAGTGCACCGTAAATTCCCGCGGCGATGTACGGAAAACCATAACCCCAACTGGGATAAGATTGGGTGGGCCAGCCAATGTTTGAGTTGTATTCAGCAACCATTTTGTTTTGTTGATAACCCATGTAGGTGGCCAGCGCCCCCGTTCCAAGATTGGCCATGACACTCGACCAATCAGTTTGTGGTTTTTGATAGGTGTATCCGTTTCCTTGCTGCATACATTCGAGACAAATGCCCCCTTCGGTTTGAGACGTCATATTGTCGCGTTGAGCTTGCAAGGCTTCTTGTCGGGCGTCCTTGAGATCTTCTTGGCTGCGCGCGATGCTTTCTTCCAAACGCTCGATTTCGCGTTGAAGTTTTTGAGATTGAGCATAACTTTTTCGATAGTCGGTGAGCCCTTTTTTGCACGACTGCGCATCGGCTCGTCCGCCTTCGCTTTGTTTAAAGCGCGGGTTGGTGCAAAGTCCTGCGCTGACGGAGCCGGCCTTGGAGGGGTCGCAGTACTGACTCCACTCTGTGATCGTGAAGGATTGAATGGGGATCATGTTGCCGTTGGAAATTTCTTGAGTCCCTTCTTGCCCCTGGGCCGCGAACTCTTGAGACGAGGATTGATATCCCTTGTACTCTTGGCAACGTCGAGAGTTCTCTACGTGTTCAAAAATAAATTCGGCATAGTCGTCAGAGATGGATTTAACGATTTCGTTTCGAGCCTTCTCGGTCGTTCTATCGATCTTCTTTTTTTCAGCCTTTTTTTCGCGAAGTTGTTTTTGCGCCTCGCTGATGGCCGCTTGAATCTCTTTAGTGCCATCGTCAACGCTGGTGGCTCCATTGCCTGCGCGAGTCGGATAAGGACAGCTTTGCATCCCGCCATACATTCCTGTGCCCCACATGTTTTGAGTCCACGCGGAGATCGGAGTGAGAAGGGTTAATACGATTAAAGTTCTTCGCAGCATAAAACCACCTTGCTTGGTTGGTCTTAGGATAGCGAAGAACTATGGAGCGAATATGGAACTAAGACGTCGGGAACCAAACTGAGATTTTGGCGCCTTCCACCTGGGAGTGGGTAAAGAGGTTTTCAGCCGTCAGTTGGCCGGAGTGGAGCTGAGCAATCTCTTTCATGATCACAGAGCCAATGCCCACGGAGATGCGTTTATTATCGGCGTCTCCAGAAAGAACCCGACTGGCCTTTTTATGGCCGAACTCGGACAAGGCTTTGACTGAGAATCCTGGGCCGTCGTCACATAAGGAGATCTGGATGCGATCGGCTGTGTTCTCCAGATTCACTGTGATCGTTGATTTTGCAAATGAGGAAGAGTTCTCAAAAGCATTGCGCAGAAGGCGATCAATCAACTTAGAAGAGCCCATGATTTGAAAGTTTTTTCCCTTAAGGACAAGATCGTATTTAAGATGAGGATAGCGGGCTTTGAAGACATTTATTTGGTCTGAAACACGTTCTTGCAAATCAATTCTTTCATTGCCGAGGGAGTACTTGGGTTCAGTGATCTGTGCCAGGAACAAAAGGTCTTCAACAAGTTTTCCGAAATACTCCACTTCAGAGAAGCACAAGGAAAGAACCTCTTGGCGTTTTTCTTCGGTCAGTTTTTGACTCGAGGTCTGAAGAGTTTCCAGGAAGGTTCTGAGCGAGGTCAGTGGTGTGCGTAGGTCATGAGCAAGATCTTGCAGAAGTTGACGACGAGTTTGATCAGCTTTTCGAAGTTGTTCGACCATGTGCTCAACATCACCGGCCATTTGGTTAAAGGCATCGATCAAAGGGGAAAGTTCATCGAACTTCTTCGTTGGCATACGTGCGGAAAGATCCCCTTGGCGAAGAGCGGTAAGAATCTCAAGCGCTTGCTCCGAACGCTCTCGATATTTTGAGAACTGATAAAATAAAGCCACACCAATAGAAATAAAGATGCAAGCGACTAAAGAAATCGTGGTCACCAAAGGTCCGACAGGGGGCTTGTCGAATTGCGGGTGGATTCGACTATAAAGAAAGATCCCCTCCTTGTTGGTGGTCGAAATGACCGAAGGAGGACCTCCCGGAGCATCCGGTGGCGGGGGCCCTGGCGGTGGCTGAAAAGCTCCTTCCGGTGGACGAGGTGGTCGAGGGGGAGGAGGACCCATGAAAGGTCCCGGAGGGCCGGGGGGCCCCAGTTGCAGCACGGCATTCTCCTTCAACTTAGACAGTTGTTCTTGGGAAAGCGGATGTCGCAAAAGTTTTTTTCCTGTGGTCAGGCTTAAGCCTTCCGCATTGATCAAGTCATGTCGATCCGCGCCGCTGTTTCTGGCCACCTCATTAAGTTTTTCCAGAGCTTTAAAGGGGTCTTCGTCGAAGGCCAGTAAAAGAGCTCTATTCATCGTGGCAGGTCGCAAAAACATTCGATCCCGTTCGTAGCTCATAAAAATCCACGAGGAGGCGATGGAGACGACCAGAAAGAACAAAACGATGGATGCAAAGATGACGTAATTTTTTCTGAAAAGAGTTTTAGTGATCATACGGCTTTTTCAAGACGATACCCTTGGCCGTAGACCGAGTTTATCTTGATTCCTTTCACGCCGTTTTTCTGTAACTTCGAGCGCAAATGACTGATATGTGAGTCCACAGTTCTGTCGTATATTTCTTCTCCTGAGGCCAAACGATCAATAAGTTGTTCGCGGGTGACAATTGTTTCGGGACGTTCAAAGAAAGCGGTCAAAATCTCGAACTCGCGGCGATTCAAAGAAATTAAGGAGTCACCATTTTTTAAGACTTGCTGATTTTTGATAAGGACAAGACCCGCAAAGCGAATAAGATCCAACGTCGGTTTTTTTTCAGAGAGCTGATTTTTGATTCGCGCGATCATCTCTTTTTGACTGAAGGGTTTGCGGATATAGTCATTCGCACCTTCCTCGAATCCGCGCACAACACTTTCCTCATCGGTTCTAGCGGTCAGAAAGATGATGGGGTTCTTGAGTTCCTGTTGGCGTAACCATTGGCAAAACTCATAGCCATCGCCATCTGGCAGATTGACATCCAAGATATATAGATCCGAGCTCGAACCCGCAGAGACCTTCTTGCGGGCATCCGCCAGGGATTGAGCCCATTCCACTTTGTAAGATTCAAGCTCCAGCTGAAGTTGAATTGCTTTGCCAATTACGGGATCGTCTTCAAGAAGAAATATACTGCTCATTTCATTAGCCTACCATGTCAAGAGTTCGGGCTCATGTCTTAATTCTTGATGGGAAGTGTTGAGGAATTGTGGAAGTCTGGTCTAATGTCTCAGAGTGGGATATATCAGGAAGGTAGTCCCTTTGAAGGAGAGTTGAAATGGCTTCGATTTTTACAAAGATCATTAACGGTGAACTTCCCTGTTATAAGGTTTATGAAGACGATCTTATTATTTCTTTTCTGGCGTTAGATCAGGTGAATCTGGGGCATACCTTGGTGGTCTGCAAAGAAGAGATCAATCATTGGACTGAAGTTCCTGCAGAGACGTATTCTCACTTGCATAAAATCTCTCAGAAAATAGGCAAAGCTATTTTGAAAGCTTCTGGCTCTCCACGGGTGGGGCAAATTGTGGCGGGTTTTGAAGTGCCTCACTATCATCTGCATTTAATTCCCGCATGGTCGATTCCGGACTTGGATTTTAAGCGAGCTCAGCGTCGTTCTGATGCGGAAATGAAGCAAATTCAAAGCGAGATCATCAAACATCTCGAGGCTTTGAAGTAGGAGGTTCAAATGACAAACGAACGATTGGAAACCTCTATTGTTCCTGGCGCCATCTATCAGCACTACAAAGGGAAACACTACAGAGTCATTGGCGTAGGGAAACACAGTGAAAGTCTTGAGGACGTGGTTTTATACGAAGCCCTCTACGACAATCCCCTTGGACGTCTTTGGTGCCGTCCTGCTTCTATGTGGTCCGAAATCGTGGAAGTCGATGGACAGAAAGTTCCTCGCTTCAAATTTCTTTTTAAATAAAAGACCGCAAGGCTTTGAGACAGTTTATTAACTCACTTTTTCCTCCGCCCTTGGAGAAAATCTCAAATTGATTGGCCTATATTAATAAACTAGACCTCGACGCTGTGGCGCTTTTTGTTAGGACTATTGTACCATCAAATAAAGCTTCTATTGGGGCTGGGAAGGAGGTGGTGCTTATGGTTAATGACTGTAAAATAACCAAGGCGGAGGTGACGGCTTCTTAGCCTCAGGACATTCGCCGAGGATTCGATAAGAATCTTATATCCGAGCGGCCGATAAGCACCGTAACTACTGATCAAATCGAGCCGCTCATCTTTTTTGAGACGCATTTTTTCAAGCCAATCTTTTAACTTAAATCCTTGAAAAGCCGATAAAATCTTGGAACCTCTCAGTTTAGGAAAGCGGGATCTCCAAGAGTTATGTCAGACGAAAACAATGATTCAAAGAATCTGCAGCTGGATGAAGCCGCCTTTATCGACTTTGCACAAGTTGAAGAGGTGTCCCGTGTCTTTTTCGAAGAATCCAAAGAAATTTTAGAAGGCCTCGACACCCTCATCTTGCGACTGGAGGAGAACCCTTCCGATCAAGATCAAATCAATATTCTTTTTCGTAAGGTCCATACCATCAAAGGAAGTGTGGGAGCCGTCCCTGGGGGACAGCTTTTGGGATCTCTGGCCCATGAGTTTGAAGCTCTTTTAACACGCATAAAACGAGAGAATCGGACCGTTAACAAAGAGTGCATTGATCTTTTCCTGACAAGTTCAAGAATTTTAAAAGTTCTCGCGCAGAGTTTGCGAGATAAACGAGAACTCTATCCTGAAGAGCTCAGTGAAGCCATTGAGCTTATTTCCAGCTATGGAGGCTTTGACTTCTCGGGGACAGAGGCTTCCCCGGTTCGAAAGATGGTGAAGACCACTGCGACCACCGGCAGTTCTGATGATGAGGGCGTTTGGCTTTCCGTAAAACAACTCAACGAGTTTTTGCGACTCTCAGGAGAGCTTTTAGTTCTTAAGAACTTCTTTCAGATGATGAACCAGACAGTGAACTTCCGATTGGAGCCAGAACTCTTTCAGCGTCGGCAGACAGATTTTTCTCAGAACTTGACGAAGATCTGCGATCAGTTTCAAGGGCAAGTTCAGTCTGTTCGCAAAGAAAAAGTGTCTGAGTGTTTTCAAGGTTTACAAGTTTTGGTTCGACAGGCCTCCACTGAACTGAATAAAAGCGTTCAGCTTGAGATCTTGGGTGAAGAGCTCTTGATTGATAAAGGTCTTGGAAAAGATCTTTATGAAGCTTTGGTTCACGTGGCCAGAAACTCGATTGATCATGGTATTGAAGATCAATTTGAACGAGCTCTTCAAGGAAAGTCGTCCATTGGTTCTCTTTCCTTAGAGGTTGTCGAAAAAAACAATACGGTTTTTGTGACCTATAAAGATGACGGCAAAGGGTTGGATAAAGAGCGTATTCTGCAAAAAGCGATCAAGTCGGCCTTGGTGTCTGAAGAAGAAGCGTCAAACCTGAGTGATGATGAAATCTATCATTTTATCTTTCAAGCGGGCTTTTCAACCAAAGATAAGGTTACTACGATTTCAGGCCGTGGAGTCGGCATGGATATCGTTTTAGCGACGGTTGAAAAATATCACGGCAAGATCGCCGTTGAGAACAATCCAGGTCAGGGCTTGTGCCTGCGCATGGAAATTCCTATTCCTCAACATATTATGGTGGAAAGCGCACTTTTGTGTACTTGGAATCAGCATCAGTTTGCTGTTCCTTTGACTTCAGTGGCCCACATCAGTTCCTGCCAAGAGTTGCAGATCACTTCTGTGAATCATTTGCGTTATTGTCAGTTTGCCGGCGGAACGATTTCACTTTTGAATTATGCTGAGATGTTGAATCTTTCAACACAGGAAACTGAAGAGAAAGTCAAAAAATCATCGGCAGTCTTTATCAGAGTGAAGGACATCATGTACGCTCTTTTAGTGGATAAGATCGAGGCTCAAACCGATCTGGTCGTGAAATCTTTTGGAAAGATTATTCAAGGGCAAAAAGGCTTTAAAGGAATCTCTATTTTGGCAGACGAAAAGGTCACTTATATAGTCGATCCAGAAAAGATGCTGGGGCTTTTAATGGTGAGTGATGTGCAGAAGGAGGCCGCATGAGTGACTTCTTTGGTGATGATTTTACGGCCGAACTGAAAGCCTATTTCCTTGATAGTGTGATCAAGGAGGTCGACAAGTTTATTGATCTGGTCGATGAGTCTTTGTGGAAAAGAATTCGCGCTGAAGTGGTGGAACAAACTCAAGCTTGGTCCGTGGATGCGAAGACCAATGAATTCCAGCACCTTTCGGAATGGCTTGAGACCTATGAAAAGCGGTCGGAGAATATTGAAAGTGCACAGGACTTTATCCGATCATTAAAAGCACTGAAATCTTACGCCGAAGCTTTGATCGCGGAAAAACAAGATTCTGCGGATTTGGCGGCGAAATACACACTGGTGGCGGAACGTCGTCATGAGGTGCTGTTTTTACACTGTAAATCCGGCGCTCAAGAGTTTGCCCTTCCTTTATTGAGTGTGGTCGAAATCAGCAGCAGTATTCCGTTGTACGCACTGCCAGAAAAGAAACAAGGTCTTCTCGGCGTCATCCCGTTCCGGGGCGAAGCGATTCCTGTCATCAGTCTGCAGGACCATGGTTTTCAGATGCTGGAAAACAAAAATATTTACTACGTCATATGCGAACATCAGGGTGTTCGTTTCTCTTTGCAGGTGACCGAGACCGAAGATCTGGTCAGTTTGCGTGAGTCGGAACTGCAGAACGTGGAAAGTCATTCCACGATGATTCAGGCTTCTTTTGTAAAACAATTTTTTATTAAAAACAGTAAAGGCATCATGATCTTGGATCTTGAGCAACTGGTGGCATGATGAATACTCATTATCTATTTCCTGGAAAAATCGCAGCATTCAAAGAAGAGACTGTGATTTCAACTCTTCTTGGTTCTTGTTTTGCGGTGGCGCTTCACGATCCGACGACCAAAGTGGGAGGACTGAATCACTATCTTCTTCCCGAAGGAATGCCGGGCGAACGTGAGAATATGCGCTACGGGGCCCACGCCATCCCCGCTCTTATTGAAGAATGTGTGCGTCTAGGGGCCAATCGCCAAAAACTTCAGGCCAAGATCTATGGCGGTGGAAACGTTATTAGTGTGTCTCATTTAGGTGACTCGATCGGTAAAAGAAATATCGAAACAGCAGAACAGATGCTGGGCGATTTGGGAATTCCCATTCTTGAAAAGAATGTCGCCGGGGAAGCTGCTCGCACTATTAAGCTCAACACGGCGACTTTTGACGTATTACATAACTCGTCTAAAGAAAGCAGCGTGGAAAAACCTGTGGATGTCTCGGGCTTCAAACCCTTGACTGTGGCTAAGGGCGTGAAGGTTCTGGTCGTGGATGATTCGGCTACGGTGCGAACTCTCTTTACGAATATCTTTACCAAGAGTGGCTTAGAAGTGGTCGGCGCTGCGGCGGATGCCTATCAGGCGCGAGAACTTATTGCCAGTAAAAAGCCCGATGTTCTGACCTTGGATATCGAGATGCCCAAGATGTCTGGAGTGATGTTCTTGGAAAAACTCATGAAACATCACCCGATTCCAGTCGTGATGGTGTCCTCGTTGGCAAGTTCAGGAGAGGCCGCTTTAAAATCTCTCGAATTGGGTGCCGTGGAATTTGTACACAAGCCCTCGCAGTTTGATCCATCTGTTCTGAAAGATCTTGCGTCAATGCTGGTCGACAAAGTTCGAGCGGCGGCCTCGGTGAATGTGTTAAAGAAACTGAAAGAGGCCCCTCCG
>JAHRXB010000091.1 GCA_019104905.1 Bdellovibrio sp. | reverse complement strand
TTCCTTAGAATGTTAAAACTATGATTTCTGTTACTGACAACACACGCGATGATAGGAGGTTCAAAATCAATCATCGTATGCCAAGACATGGTCATTATATTTTTCTCATCTTTAAGTGCCGTGGTGACCAGAACGACGGGGCCTGGTTCAATAAGTCTATAGACATCTTTAAGGGGATACGGTTTGAAGTTTGCCATGTCTTATTTTCTATCAATAACAATGGTTAGATAAGAGCATTTTGAGTTTTATGTAAAACTGCAACCGGCAAGGGCTTGAATATGGAAAAGGGGACCTTGTTTTGGAATACACCAACGTCTCAATTGTTGCAGGATCTGCAGACAAATGAAATGGGTCTTGCGAGTGATCAAGCCGAAGAGCGATTAACAAAGTATGGCCCTAATCTTCTCAAAACACCGCCCAAGCACTTTTTGAAGGAGCTGCTTTCACGTTTTCTCAATCCCCTTGTAATCATTTTATTATTAGCGAGTTCTATTTCTGCCGCCACCGGGGATGTCACTGGATTTATCATAATCGTTCTGATCGTATTGATGAGTGTTTCTTTGGATTTCTATCAGCAGTACCGGGCCGAGCAGGCGGCGGAAGAGCTAAAAGCCTCTGTGGCCGTCACTGCAACGGTTTTGCGAGATGGAAAACGTCAAGAGCGGGCTCTGTCTGAAATAGTTCCCGGAGATATCGTCTTTATCGGAGCGGGCGATTTAATTCCTGCAGATGGGGTGATTCTGGAAGAGAAAGACATCTTTATAAACCAAGCCCTTTTAACTGGCGAAAGTTATCCTGTAGAAAAAAAGGTGAAGCTTGAATCACCAGTTCAAGAGATAAGTCGTGCAGAAAACGCCGTCTTCCTGGGAACCTCGGTTGTCAGTGGAAGTGCAAAGGTGCTAGTTTTTCGGACCGGAATGGAAACATCCCTTGGGGAAATTAGCAAATCGCTTTCTCAAATTTCTCCCCCGACAGCCTTTGATATAGGTATTCATCAATTTGGCAATTTGATTATGCGTTTGACGGTGACGATGGTTCTTTTTGTTGTTTTGGTAAATGTTCTTTTTCATCGTCCGTGGCTTGAATCCTTTCTGTTTGCAATGGCGTTAGCTGTGGGGCTCACTCCGGAGTTGTTGCCAATGATTATCACGGTGACTTTGTCTAGAGGGACGTTGCGCATGTCCAAGAAAAAAGTCATCGTGAAAAGACTGAGTTCTATTCAAAATCTAGGTAGTATGGACATTTTGTGCTCTGATAAGACGGGAACTTTAACCGAGGGCAGAATTATTCTTGAGCGACATGTTGACGTCAAAGGGGAGGATAGCCCCGAAGTTCTTCAGTTGGCGTATCTGAACAGCTTCTTTGAGACAGGATATCGAAGTCCGATTGATCGCGCCATTATCGAACATGAGGAGTTGGATGTCAGGTCCTGGCAGAAGATCGACGAGGTTCCTTTTGATTTTGAAAGACGTCGGGTTTCTGTTTTGTTGGATGATGGGCGGCGCCGAATTCTCATCGTCAAAGGGGCCATGGAAGAGATCTTAGGTCTTTCCAATTTGTTTTCACAAGGGAGTTTTGAAAAAACCTATGATCTTGATCCACAAACCAGAGAGGGGATTTTTCATTTAAGTCGCAGTCTGGAAGGTCAAGGCTTTCGGGGCATCGGCATTGCCTGGAAGGAGGTCTCTAAAGATTGTCTCCATGCGCATGTCAGCGATGAAACAGAATTGGTCTTTGCAGGTATTGCTGCTTTTCACGATCCACCTAAGGCCGGGATCAAAACAGTTCTTCAGAATCTTTCAGAAAGTCATGTGTCGTTCAGGATGGTTACCGGCGACAGTGAGTTGGTTACGCGCCACTTATTCCAGCAGGTGGGTGTGGAAGTCACGGGGGTTTTAACGGGGGCACAAATCCAAGAAATGGATGACCCCGCTTTGCAAGCACGGGTGGAGAGTGTGAATCTGTTTTGTCGAGTTTCTCCGACCCAGAAAAATCGTATCATTATGGCATTCAAAAAAAGGGGACATATCGTGGGATATTTGGGGGACGGCGCCAACGACGCTCCTTCGTTGCATTCTGCAGATGTCGGAATTTCCGTGGAGGGAGCTGTCGACGTGGCGAAGGAAGCGGCCGACATCGTCCTTTTGAAGCAAGATCTAAGAACTTTGCTGGTAGGGATTTTTGAGGGGCGACGAACTCACCTAAATATCATGAAGTACATAATGATGGCGACAAGCTCTAATTTTGGAAACATGTTCAGTATGGCGGGGGCCGCTTTGATTCTGCCTTTTTTGCCGATGCTGCCTTTGCAAGTTCTCTTAAATAATTTTCTTTATGATATATCAGAAATCGCGATTCCTTTGGATCGGGTAGATATGAAAAGTCTTCGTCACCCCACGCATTGGGATATTCGTTTTGTTCATAATTTTATGTGGATCATAGGTCTTTTGAGTTCTCTTTTTGATTTTGTGACCTTTTACGTTTTGATCCGCCTTTTTCATGCAGATCAAGTTTTGTTTCATACGGGTTGGTTTGTAGAGTCCATTGCGACTCAGGTGTTGGTTATTTTCATTATTCGAACCAGACATAGCGTATTTAGAAGCAGGGCGAGTGGCGCTTTGATTTTAACCTCCCTGATGGCTGTTTTTATCGCAATACTTCTTCCCTATTCCCCGATGGCCAAGGATCTCGGGTTTGCGCCCTTAAGCTTTAAATTCTTTCTGATATTGGGAGGCATTGTGATTTGCTATTTGACTATTGTCGAGATTGTAAAACATTGGTTTTATAGTCAGGCGAGGATCGGCCCACGATGAAAGAAGACGTTGATGGCAAAGAGTTCTCTTCTTGCCATCAACGTTTAAGAGGGGTCAGTTTCTAGCGGCAACGTCTTTGAGAAACGCGCTCAGATCGATCATTACAGTTCGTGATGCGGCAATTGCCATAGCGATAGCTTCGTTGGCAGAGGTCCATCGCTTGACGTTCGGCTTCGTAGCGATAGTTACCTCGCCCTTCCAGGGTCATTTTGTAACCACGGTAGTCGGTGCCTTCAGCCTGACAGACTGTGAAGGTGGCATTGCATGTCTCATTGCAGTTTCCATGTTTTGACAGACATTCTTGACAACTGTTGTGTCCACGCCAGTGTTCTTCCCAGCCATCGTCAGAGTAAGAACAAGTTACATTAGGGCGTCCACCGCCGCCAGGATATGGAGCAGGACGGTCCGGGCGAATCCAATCGCCAAGCCCCCCAGCAAAAGAATTCAACGCAAAGAATGTGATAACGATGATGCTTGCAAGGTGTTTCATTTATTATTCCTCCATCTAGTTATTGAGATGAAGGTTTGCATTTCAAAGAGAATGCCAACTTAAACAGAGTCAAATTGACTCCACGATAAAAAACACCAACGCGCAGCGCTGAAGACTTTCTAATCTTCGGCTAGCGCTTTTGGTGTGAATCGACTGGGTTTTAAATTTCGATCGAGCTTCACTTGAGAGATGGTGATTTCCGTTTCCCGCTTGTTTTGCACATTGCGTATTCTGATTTTGCCTGCGCGCCACTTTGTAGGAGTGATCTTCTTGTAGCCGCTGATATCCAAAACCTTTAAGAGCTTTCCTTGCTTGTCATAACACTCCGATTTTATGGGCAGGTAGTCACTGGCGGCAATATAGCTGATAATCTTTGAATAGCTTGCAGAGCTGGTATTGACGTCACTTTCCACAAGGAAATACTTCTTTCCCTTGATTTCAATTTCCTTTTTTAGATTATTTTGTGCGCCTTGTTCACGATTGAAGTCAAAATCTTCGGTGCTGAGCTCGGATCCCAAAATTCCTCCTTGGCCACTTTCTCCCGTCAAACGACGAGTCTGCTTCGTGGAGGGAAGGTAAATCCACTTATCTTCTTGTTCACCCTTGAGTGTTGCCAGTAAAGCCGTTCCTTTTAAATCCTGGGGCTTTTGCATGCGAACTAAAAGGTAGTGCTCCTTTTTTTGGGGGCTGAGTCGCCAGATCTGCATTTGGCGATCTTTGCTGGACCCGTCGGCCTCTATGATTTTCATATTCACGACAAATTCCTCATCGCGGGAGCGCAGGCGGGAACTCATTTCTTCTCCGATCTTTTCAACTGTGACGCCTTGGGCGTGGAGCGGAGTGGGTGAAAGGGAAATGATAAACGCCAATAAGAATGATGAGACAGTCGCCATAATCTTCTCCTTTTTCCAAGGTACTGAAGTCAAGAGCCAGGGACAAGTTTTCAACAATGTTGGAAGAAGAATCAAATCTCCAACCAGGCCAGCAAGCATGGATAAAAGCATATAGAAACCGAAAATACGATTCATGGCAAAATAAGAAGCCATAAAAACGGAGAAGCCGGCCAGAAGAGTCATCGTCGAGATTAAACAAGGGTTGCCTTCCCTCCATAATGTTTTTTCAATCTCGAGATTTTTTGATTTTGATGTTTTTTGAATGTGTCGCAGTCTTTCTAAAAGATAGACCGTATTGTTAAAGGCCAAACCCAGGGCGATGGAAAAAATAATTGCAATACTGGGTTTGATCGGAGTTTCAGAGAGGGCCAGAAACCCCAAAAGAGCTGCGGGAGGAACCAAGTTGGGAATGCACGCGACCAGGGCCCAGCGCAAGGATCTAAAGACAAAGACTAAAACCAGACAGATGGCCGCCATGGATTGCCAAAAGCCAAAGATCAATTCATGGGAAAGTTCATTGTTTAAATGATGAATCGTAGAACCCATCCCCGTCACTTCAACTTTGATTTCAGGAAAGCTTTGTTCTGCCATCTGCTTAACTTGAGCGACCAGAGAGTGAAGTTTGTTGGCAGGCAAATCTTGGGTGCGCACCGAGATGCGCGTATTTGATGAGTCCGTATTCAGAAAGTTCTTAAGAGGGCTGTTGCTGGAAAGAGAATATAGAAAGAAGACCTCCGCCGTCGCGGATCGGCTGGCGGGAAGGCGCGAGTGATGAATATTTGCTGCGGCGACGAGGTCTGGCAAGCCAACGACGCTGCCAACGCCTTCAACACCGCGAATTTCATTTAAAAGATGATCAAGCTTAGCCAGAAGTGTTGGATCGTTCCACACATCTGAAGCCCCTTTGAGTTCAATATCCACCGGGATCATTCCGCCGAGTTCCTTATCGATTGTTTCTGTGGACAGACGGACTTGATGGTTTGTGGGGAGATCATCAAAGAGCCGCGCGGACCAGGAAAGACTTTGTCCCTTAAAGGCCAATGCCGTGGAAACCAAGATAATCAGGAATGTCCAGACCCCGGCGCGACGGAAAAAGTAAAGAGCCCAACGCGCCTTGCTCCACGCCCACTCGCGAGCCCGGGGCTCTGGGAGGAAGTGCAAAAGCGGAAATAGCAGGAGGGTCGTGACGAGCCATCCAATGATGATGGCTCCGGCAGCGGTGATGCCATAGTCTCGAATCAGAGGGACTTTGACCGTTAATAAAGCCAGAAATCCGATCATGGTTGTCGTTGAAGCGATGAGATTAGGGCCGAGAAGAACCTTAAAGGTGTAATTCACCAGTTGGTGGTGATTTAAGTGTGGTTGGTTTTTTCTCTCTTCAGTAAATCGCAATAAGGTGTGAATGCAAAGAGAGACCACGTCGACAGTGGTTAAGATGGGAATCGTACTGGATAAAATAGAAAATGGATAACCCGCTAGCGCCATGATGGCTAAGACGATGATGTTGGCGCTAAGAATTATGATGAATGAAATAATCAAGGGTGACCAATTCGCAAAGATCAAACCAAGCACAAAAAAACAGGCGATAAAACCTAAGATCACAAAATTTCGGATTTCCGTTTGCAGAAGCACTCCCACATCGGTTTGTACTGCCGGAGTTCCGCCGATTTCGACTTGAGAAAACGGTACAGCCGCGCTGGCGGTGACTTCCAGGTTTTGGCGAAGATGCAGGAGTTCCTGTGTATTAAGGGGCTTGATGTTAACAATAATTGAAGCCGTCTTTGCGTCCTTAGATATCAGAGTGGGTGAAATGAGAGGATTATTTAAGGTTTCAGAACGCCACTTTTCTGGAGGAAGATTTTTCAGCAAAGGTCCGACACTCAAACCTTCGTCGCTACTGATGGCGCCCTGAACGGAGGCGACACTGAGGGTGTTGCGAACTCCGGGGAAATGGGAAAGAAGATCTGTGAGTCTTGCTAGGCTTTCGATTTTTTCTTTTTCAAACCAGGTCTCGCTGTCACTGGAAATCTTTGCTGTAATAATAAACGGTTGAGCTTCAGGAAGTTGAAAGAGTTGTCGCGTGTGTTCGTCTCTTTTTAGAAGTGGATTATCCTGAGGAAGAAATTGTTTCAAGCTGTACTGGGTTTGCAGGCGAGGAAGAGCAAAAAGACTTAACAGCGTCAGTGCGAAGACAAGAAGAAGTGATGAAATGGAGAGTCTTTTGACGAAAATTGGAAACTTCAAATCTTCATTTTTCAAATTCTTCATAGAGGTGTCTTCTTTCGATTCTTCTTTATTAAGTTCCTTTAGAAACTTCACGCTTAGCCGTATATTAAAAACATGATGACGGGAAACACGATGACAAACACAAGATGGATAACGACGAAGGGCCTATCGGCTGCGCTGATTACATTCTTTATATCTTCACATGCATTTTCAAAATCGCAAATAAATTC
>JAHRXB010000006.1 GCA_019104905.1 Bdellovibrio sp. | reverse complement strand
CAGCCCGACCATTTTTGAATCCACATCCAAAGAAGTCTGAGAATAAATCTTGAGAACTGGACTTTCTATGCGACTAAAACAGGGGTCCTCTCCGGCAAAACCAAATACGCTAAATAGAAAAATAACTGAAAATAAGAATGTTTTCATAAACAACTTATCGGCGAGGGCTTTAACCCCAAAAGCCCCTAGATGCACTTTCTTAATCAATCGTTTCTCAAAATGAGATGCGACCTTTAAAGAGCTTCTGCCACTCTTTTTAGTTTTGTTTGCACTTCTGTTGCAACTTGGCCCAGGGATTCATTCTTCACCGCCAACATGGAAGCCACGGGATCAATAATAGCGATTTCCGTTTTATGAGCGTCCAGCTCACGAACGACGACATTGCAGGGAAGCATCGTTCCGATCAAAGGCTCTGCGGAAATGGCTTGAAAAGCCAACGGAGGGCTGCAGGCGCCCAGGATTCGATATCCCGGCATATCTTTATTGATCTTCGCCTTCAAGGTCGCTTGAACATCAATATCAGTCAAAATCCCAAAACCCTCAACCTTTAAGGCCTCAGTCACCTTTTCAATAGCTTCAGACAATGTGCAGTTAAGTGTTTTATTAAAAGAATAAGACATGCAATCTCCTTTACGTATCACTCTGTTCTAGATCATTAATTGAAAAAATATAAGCCAAAACTGGAGGCCCAGACCCCTCTCAATAACCAAAATACTCCAGAGTGGATCGGACAACCGCTCGCGCTGTGCGGAAAGATTTTTGATAGTCTTCGGGACGCTCCAAAAACGAACACATGCTGCCTAGATCTAGAAGTTTTGAAACCTCCACCCAATTGTCAGTTAAGTTCGGGGAGATCGAGCGATATCCTTGCGCAAAGACGTCCCGAGCCCCCGGAGGGTAGTCGTACTCAAATCGAAAAAAGTTTCCAAGATCCATCAGTCCATTGCCTGCCAGACAGAATTCCCAATCAATGACTCCCAACACTTGGGTTGGCTCTTTTTTGGACACCAGAATATTTTTGGGATTGAAATCTGTGTGGACTAGTTCATGAAAGATCTCAGACCTCACCACAAGGTCCCACTTGTCTTGCACTAAGCTTGAAAACCGCCGACTGGTTTCAGCATCTAAACGTTCTTCTTTATCTCGCAGATTAAGGAGGGTTCGCTCAATAAATTGTCGGATAAAAATTCCAAAGTGAACATACTCGCGCCCCAACTTCATGTGAGGCCCAATAAAACCTGCCTCCGAAAATCTGATGTTGTGAATATGCGCCAGTTGCGTGCCAATCTGTTCAAAGACTGACATGTCGATATCACCTTCGAGGATTCGATCCTCCAATGTCATGCCGTCAATAAACTCAATCACACCGAAGGCACGTCCCTGAACCTCAAAGCCGCCAAACGAGCCCGGCACTAAAACGGACGAGGATTTAAGAAATGAAAGGACATCCTTTTCTCGCTCTGCGGTTACTCGATCCGTAGAGTAAAATCGAAAGACATAAGAACCAGAACCCTCAGCCACCAAATAGTTCGTATTCATAAAGCCGCCAGACAGGCGACGTATTGTGCTTTCGGCGGGGTTCAGCCCAAACTTGGCCACGGCTTCTTGCACAAGCTCTAAAGAAATAGAACCTGTTTGCTCATGATGATTAAATCGCTCTTTGGGTGGTATCCATTCCATAACTATCCCGGAAGTCGTCCTTTTTTAAGTAACACCTGGAGCTGGATCACGTTCTCGTTATACTTTGTATCCAACTCATCAGCGGAACGGATGGTCTCGAAAATCAGATCTAATTGCTTTTTGATAAGACCATAATATCTGAACGAAATTCTTCGCAAAATCATCTTCTGCACGACCTGCTCTAACTCCACCGTCTGGCCAAATTCTAAATCCCAATTATCCAGACGTCGATAAGTCTCTTTCAACTTTTCACTTTCAGCCGGAGGAAAACGCACATCGGGATTGGCCGCCTCATAGCCACCTTCGACTTTCAGAAGAATCTGGGCTCGCAACAGTTCATCGAGGCCCGCCTCTAACTCCGATTTTTTAAAATATCGTGATAGCTCCGTCAGCTTTAAAGGCCGCCTTGCCAAAGTGGACAATAGAAACAAGTGATAATTTCTGGAGCAAGAACCCAACACGGCCACCTGCCGCAGATTCAAGAAATGCTGAGTCAAGGTCTTAACAGAATCCTGACGATCGACTTTGGAATCTGCCTCTTCTGCGACGCCACCAAAAAGATAGGCCGAATTTGGAAAGACTTGGGCGCAGTAACTTTTGATAAGAAATTCCCCGTCCGTCTGCCCAACAAAACCCGCAATTTGGCTGACAATTTCAGGGGTTGGCAAAGCCTTTCCTTGTTCAAGGCGCATGTAATAAGCGTAGTTGATTTGCAGTCCTTTTAGATGCCAATGTTGCCAGGCGGCCTTGGCGGCGTCAGGAAAGTACTTCTTACGAATTCTCTGCAATTCCGCTGAAAATGAACCCATAATCTATTATCGGTAGATTCTCTACAAAATGAAGACTCGCCGATTCCCATCTCGCTTTGATACACCCTGCTCATCTTAAAAACGAAGGGATTAAAAATGAAAAATCTTATTCTAATTGTCAGTCTTTTTGCCTCGACCGCTTTGGCTGGAAACGGTGTTGAGCGTTACTCTGTCGACTTCTCAAAAGCCGGAGACATGCACTATGATGTTCGTGAACGTATCGAAAAAATTCTGAATGAACGCTGCCGTCCCGCGATCGCCTCTGCTGCCAATGTCTTTGTTAAAAATGTCGAAATCGAAACAGATAGAATCGATCAAGGAGTCATTGATTATACTTATAAAGCCCACGTTCTATTCGCTGGCTGGGATCAATACGAAAACTTTGGAACCGCGAAGATCGAAATCAAACGTTATGACATTAGCAATCCTAGCGTCGACAATATCGATCTTATCAAACTTGAATCTGATGGAGCTTGTCACTAAGACAACCTCTTCCCCTCCACAGAAAAAGGAGTTTGCTTTCACCGGCAAACTCCTTTTTTATTTGCGGCGCCCCGCTGATCCAGATCTATCTCACCACCAGCACAATCTTTCCGGTATGAGCACTGGACTCCATCAATTCGTGAGCCTCACGCGCCTTTTCAAGTGGGAATGTTTTAAAGACCATGGGCTTTAATTTACCTTGATTGAGCAGGGGCCAAATATTCTTTTCTAGAGCCGCCGCCAATCGAGTCTTCTCTTCAACCGGTCGCGCGCGAAGAGTCGAGCCAGTTAAGGTCAGACGTTTAGACATCATTTTACGCAGATCCAACTGCACTTGAGCCCCATGCAACGTCGCAATTTGCACAAGACGACCCAACATTCCCAGCGCCTCGATATTACGAGCGAAATAGTCTCCGCCCACCATATCTAAGATGACATCCACTCCGCGCTCTTGCGTTTCAGTCTTGATGATAGATACGAAGTCCTCATCTTTGTACAGAATGACTCTCTTTGCTCCCAACTCGAGGCAAGGCTTTACCGAATCTCTTTTCCCAACCGTTGTAAACACCTGGGCGCCAAATGCATGCGCCATCTGAATCGCCGTCGTGCCAATTCCACCCGATCCCCCATGTACCAAGACACTTTCCCCTTTTTGCAGACGTCCACTTTCAAAAAGATTGGCCCAAACGGTAAAAAAGGTCTCTGGCAATGCCGCCGCATGAATCATATCAAAGCCCTCAGGAATTGGAAGGCACTGACCGGCCGGAGCAACGACATACTCGGCATATCCGCCTCCAGAAATCAACGCACAGACAGCGTCACCGACCTTCCAGCGGGAAACTTTTGCTCCACAAGCCACCACTTTCCCCGCAACCTCAAGTCCTAAAATATCCGAAGCCCCTGGAGGAGGTGGGTAACTTCCTTGGCGTTGCGCACAGTCCGGGCGATTGATCCCCGCCGCATGAACTTCAATCACGACCTCCGTATCCGCAGGGGCTACACGAGCTCGCTCTTCGACTTGCAAGATCTCAGGACCGCCAAAACCCTTCATCCCAATGACTTTCATAGACACCTCTTGTCCATAGTCTTCCCTCTCTGAATCCGAGTCAAAATGCAATCCTGCAAAAATACACTTTAAAAGATCATGTATAATCCCCGCCCGCGTTGATCCCCTTTTCATCAAAACCTAAATTGAATATCTACTGACGGATCATTTTAACCATCTACTCACTGGAGAAGACTCTATGAATTCGATCTGGATCTTTCTTTTAGCGTTCAGCATTTCCCAAACCAGCATGGCAAACCACCCCGAGCCTTTTTTAACTTGCACCAAGAAGGTGATCGACACCGTTTATATTCCAAAACTTCGAGAAGTCGCAGATTGGAGCGATGCCGAGCTTCGCCCCTACGCCAAGCAGATGTGCAATCTTGAGAAAGAGAAAGGCACACTTCAAAATTCCATCAAGGCTCGCGCCGATGAGTTGCGCACTGGCAACTGGAGAATTTGCAAAGAGGTCATTCCCGGAAACCCCAATCCGACTGAGGAGGAATGTAAAGCCGCCTATGCCACGAAGATCAATAATCTGATTGATCAATGTATCGAGTTGGTAAACCTCGGTCACAATCCACACAATGTGTTGTTGCTGATTGATCCACTGAAAGTGGAAGTTGCTTGTTTAAGGGGTGTTAATACGGCGCTCAAATAGCGTTTCTGGTCCATAGACCAGGATCAAGTCGTTAAGTCCATCGCGGCATTTCGCGATAAGAAATCAATGAGATTTCTTATCGCTTTTTTTTGTGTCGGCCTTGCCTCCTCCGCTTTTGCGGACGAGAGTTCCGTCTATAGCTGTCGCTTTGAAAACGACCCTCACGGATTTTCTTCAATTCGAATGAAAAGATATTTTAGCGCCGAACAAGGAATGGATTTGGGGAAGGTGGATCTCATTCAAAACTTTATCGTTGTCGAAAGCACTTCTACAAAAGTGTATCAGATTCCTCTTTTGGACAATGACACCTATATTCAGCTCTGGTACGCGCCCAATTTGCGGGTGGACGCGCAACTCTCTTACTCACAAAGTTCCCAAGAGTTTCGCGCCACCTATTACAAAAATTCCGAGAAGATTAAGTTGGTCTGTACTGAACTTCGCAACTAAAGTTCCCACTGACCAGCGGCTTCGGGCTGATAGATCACTTCTTTAACCTGAAGCTTCTTGATCATTCCGTTCGGCATCTTCCAATCAATAGACTGTCCCGCAGTCAAACCCAGAAGAGCAATGCCGACAGGGGCCAGAATTGAAATACGTCCCGCCTCCAACTTTGCATCTTGTGGATATACCAAGGTCATTTCACTTTCCTGGCCCGTGGCTTCATCCAGAAATTTGACTCTCGAATTCATCGTCACGACGTCCTTGGGGATCTCTTTTTGAGAGATCACGTGAGCCCGTCCCAATTCTTCTTCGAGAACTTCCGCCCATTGCCCTTCAACTTGAGAAACCAAAGCGGTTAAGCGGTGATAATCTTGATCAGTAATAAAAATGCGAGGTTCTGTGTTCATGCCATCCTCCTTTGGGAAGTAGTGATAGATTTGAGTATTAATTTGGATTGAATTTAAAAAAGTGGGAGCAAAATACTAAGCGGCCACGAGCAGAAATTCTCTGCTGCAACAAAATCTAAGAATAAGATTTCTAGATGCAAAATGGCGCATAAGACCATTAAACCCTATTTGGCTCTGCTTTTCAAGGGAGTCTGCACCAGAACCCCTGGACTGCTACAATTTGGTAATGATTGCACCCTCGTTTTAGAGGGAATTTCCTTCAAAACACGACCTTGTCCTGGAATATATCTGTGCGATTTTACTGCTGTTATTAAATGTATGCAATAAAGACTCATCTAAACTAAAATGCTTTGTAAACAGCAGTGCACTTCAAGCATAAGGAGTTCATGGAAATGTCTAAGATGAAAGTCGAAATTGATGCGGATCTGAGAGATCTTATTCCCCAGTTTATAGAAAATAGAAAGAAAGACATCGACACCCTCTCTCAGCTCGTTGAGAAAAATGACCTTGTCGCTATTTCTCAGCTTGCTCATAAGGTCAAAGGGGCCTCTGCTGGATATGGGTTTAATCAACTCAGCGAACTCGCGGCGCAAATGGAAAAGGCCGCCAAGGACAACAACTCCGCCCCCTTAAAAGATCTGGTAAAACAAATGAGAGTTCACTTTTTGAACATCGAGATCAGCTATGTCTCTATGTAATGCCTATATATGACTCATAAAAGCCGCCTTTTCCTTTTTACCGCGACTCTTGTTCTTGGCACCCTTCTTCTGACAGGCACGATCGGGTATAAAATCGGCGCAACGACCCTTCAAGAAATTTCTCGCGAAAAACTTCAGCAAGCTCGAGTTTTCAAATCTGAGGAATTGCAGCGTGATATTGAATATCTAAATAGCTCTTTGAAGATGACCTCAGAGCTCAATGAGCTCAAAGGATTTTTGCGAAGATATCCACAAGAGCGACAACAAATAAAACAATGGTTGGATTCTCACCCCGACAATAAATCACGCGAATCGTTAATTGCCCAGGCGGCGACACAGCCCGATCCTTCGGAAGTCATTCGGACTCTGACGCAGAT
>JAHRXB010000313.1 GCA_019104905.1 Bdellovibrio sp. | reverse complement strand
CCAGGATTCAGAGGTCGCCCCAAGTCCATGAGGATGTCGACTTGAAGGACTTTGGATTCGCCAGTCCACGTGTCGATTTCGACTTCGCTGACGGCAACTCCGTTTGTGAAATAGTTAAACGGAGTTCCCAGGCTGCGAGCTTTGTCAAAACCAAGACCCTCTGTTTTGAAATGAGCGTACTCACCTAGGGACATGCGGTTTAGGTAGGCCTTTTTTACCAGCTCGGTCCAGGAAATATTTTGACCGCTAGGAAGATGAACGACATTGCCATCATGAAAATGGAAGTCCGCCAAATTCAGTTGGTTCAAATCGACGGGGGGACATTCTGCGATGTCATTCATCGTCGTGCCGATCAAGATGTTGTGATAAAGCCAGGCAAGACGATTTTTTATTTCCAAACTGGCCTTCAAGGCTGCGGAGCCATTGATGTCTGAACCACTAGAGGCCGCTGTTGGTGACGTATTGTGATTTTTTTCAGTGGAGGTGGCCATGACCTTAACATCAGGAGCTGGGATGCCAAAGGTATGGGCGACTATCTGCTGAATCTTCGTATTCACGCCTTGTCCCATTTCCGTCGCACCCGTGGAGACTTGAACGGTCCCATCTTTGTGAACGTTCACCAGTGCGTTGCCTTGATTCAGGAAGCGCGCGGTGAAGGCGATACCGAACTTCGTAGCGGTGACGGAAAGGCCACGGATCTTGCCTGTGCCTTGAGAATTGAAAATATCAATTTCTTGACGACGGCGAAGATACTCAGAATCATTTTTTAGTTGCGCAAACAGATCGGGCAAAGGGTTGTGGGTGAGCGTTTGTCCGTAGTGCGTGACGTTGTTTTGATTCTTGCCATAACAATTCAAGATGCGAATATCCAAGGCGTCTTTTTTCAAGTAGGCGGCAATGTCTTCGATGATGCTTTCAATGGTCATCGTGCCTTGAGGGCCTCCAAAGCCTCGGAAGGCCGTATTGGAATGGAAATTGGTGCGGCAGACGTAACCTTCGATATGGGCATGAGGTAGAAAATAGGCGCCGTCAATATGGAACATCGCCCGGTCTAAGATGGAACTGGAAAGATCCGCATAGGCGCCACCATCGGCATAAAGCTGAGCTTTTAATCCTAGAATACGACCGTCATTATCAAAGCCGACCTCATAGAAGTTTTTAAATGGATGCCGCTTTCCAGTCATCATCATGTCGTCGTCTTTAGAAAGACAGAGTCGAGCCGGACGTTGCATCTTTTGCGCAACTAAGGCGGCCATGGCCGCAAAAGGAGCCGCCTGACTTTCTTTTCCACCAAAGCCTCCACCCATGCGTTTAACGATGCATACGACTTCATGAAGGCTCAGCCCAAGGGCTTCGGCGACGACATGCTGAGTTTCGCTGGGATGCTGGGAGCTGGAGTGAATTTCAATTTGTCCATCTTCCATGGGATAGGCAATGCAGGCCTGAGATTCCAAATAGAAGTGCTCTTGGCCGCCACATTCAAAAGAGCCAGAAAGTTTATGAGGCGCCTTCTGCAAGGCGGAGTGTGCATCGCCGCAAGCAAAGGGGTTGGCTTTGTAGATAAAGTTCTTTTTCGCGATCGCTTCGTCAATACTTAAAATGGCGGGATGTTTTTCGATATCAAACTTGACCAAGGATTTCGCTCGCAACAAGGCGTCCATGGATGTGCCCACCAAGATAAGAGCTGGCTCATCGTAGTAGCCGATTTTATTCTCAACCAAAACGGGCTGTTCAGGGATGATCGTTCCCCAGTGATTGTGATGGAAATCTTTGGCGGTGAATGCTGCTAAAATGCCGGGGGCCTTGAGGGCCTCTTTGGTTTCGATGGATTTTAAAAGGCCTGCCGCTGCAGGCACCCCTACGGGAAGAACAAAAACCTCTTTTTGAGTTAGCGCGCGGTCATCAATAAAAACACTGCCGCCGGTAACATGACCGCGTGAGGAATCATGAGGGATGTTTTGACCTATGGACATGGGGCACTCTCTTGGCAAAGTTCGATATAACACTTATGGAAAAGATTTTCGGCGACCGTCAGTCGATATTCCTCAGACGCCCTGAGGTCTGAGATTGGTTTGATGAAGGAGCGAACCTTTTTGCCGACACTTTTAAATGTGTCTTCTGAGAAAGGAGCCCCGGCAAAATCGTTTTCAAGCTCTGGAAGGCGGATCACCGTCGGGCCAACGCCGCCCAGAGCGATCCGTGCCTCGAGAATTTTTTGATTTTCAATTTTAAGAGCCGCGGCGAAGGTCACTGCGGAAATATCCAAATCTTTTCTTAGGGAAACTTTAAAAAACTTTGTCGTCCAGCTTTTTCCAAGTGTTGGGATGAAAATTCCAGTACAGATTTCGTCGGGCTGAAGATCGAAAGATTTATATGCTTTATAAAAAGAGGTGAGAGGGACCACTCGAGAACCTTTTGCGGATCTCAAATGGACTTCCGCATTGAGAGTCAGAAGAGCGGGAATGCTGTCCCCGATCGGCGAGCCATTTAAGACATTTCCTGCCAGTGTCCCTTGGTTCTTGATTTGTGGAGAAGCAAAAATGCGCATCAACCGGCTAAGCTCGGGCTGCTCTTTTTCAACAAAATTTTCAAAATCAGTCAGGGATGTGCGAGAGCCGATCCATAAACCCTGAGGAGTGCTTTCAAGCTTGGCAAGATCTGCAATGCGGTTGAGAACCAAGACATGATCTAAGAAGAACTTTCCTTTGTTATGAAGAACCCCGAGGTCGGTGGCGCCGGAGACAATGCGAAGTTGTGGATATTGCTCTTTAAGTGAAATCGCTTCCTGCAATTCAACGGGAGAAAAAACTTTTTTTTGCGAGCCTGCGATATGAAGAGTGTCGGCGGAAATTTTCTGAAAAGCCTCTTGCTGACTTTTTTTTAGATATCTGGTCGCCAGAGGTGTCCACTTTTTTAAATCGATATTCATCGCAGAGTTAAGAATTGGCTCATAACCCGTACAACGACATAAGTTTCCGGTCAGATGGTTGCGGGCCTTTTTTTCGGTGATGGCGGTGTTGTTTTGGGAACAACTGTCGGCAAGACCCGAGAGAGAGCACACCATGCCCGGTGTGCAATACCCACATTGTCCTCCGTGAAATTCACGCATCTTATTTTGCACTTCGCTGAGTTCGTCTTCCATGGCGAGGCCTTCCACGGTGACAATCGAACACAGATCAAAAAGATAAACAGGGGCGATACAGGAGTTGAGCGTTTGAAAAGAAGTCCATTGATGTTCATTCCAACGAGCGACCAGGACTGTGCAAGCTCCGCAGTCGCCTTCGGCACAAACGACCTTGGTGCCGGGAAGATGGGCTTGATAGCGAAGAAATTGTGCAAGAGGTAAAAATGCTTCGTCGCCATGGACTTGGTGTTCCACGCCATTGATAGTAAGATAGATTTGTTTACGTTTTGATGATGGGGCCATTTTAAATTGCTCTCATAAAATCACTTTCAATACAAGGCATATTCAAGTAGCTTGTGAGCATGATATTTAAATTTCTTCTTCCCATTGTTGCAGGCATCTCTATTGTTCTTCAGGGCACATTAAATCGAACTTCGGCGTCACAGATAGGACTTGTTTCTGCGGTTTTTCTAAATGCCTTGGTCTTCCTGATTTTTTCCGGCGTCTTTTGGTTGGCGATGAGATTTGAGCTGATCGGCGGCCTGACAGCGATGTCAGCGAAGCCTTTTATCGACTTGAAGTGGTGGCAGATCTTGCCCGGCGTTTTAGGCTTTTTCATCGTTCTATTGACCCCATTGGCGATTGAGTTTTTAGGAGCAAATCTTACATTTGCGGCCATTATTTGTACTCAGTTGGCGGTCAGTATGATCTGGGATTCTTATATGGAAAAAGCTCCGCCCTCCCCTTTGAGTCTTTTGGGTGTGGGTGTGATGGTGGTCGGTTTAGTTCTGATTGTAGTATCGAAAAAGTAGAGGGCCCCACAGACTTGGCTCTTAGGGGCGTTCGTTCTTATTGTTTTTTCACGTAGGCGTTGATGCGAATCCCACGGGCCAGCGATGTGGTGACAGTGACGTTGGTTCCGCGAACAAGATCCTCCGTGGTGGTCTCTTTAAAGTCGATATTAAAATCAAGTTCTTTGGAGCGATTGCTAGGGCAGGTGGCCACTCCTGAGAAGATCTTGCCGCTGCCAAAGGTGACAAAGTCCCAGTACAGAGTGGGATTGAGCGTGAAGGTGCCGTTGCAGGATTCATCACTGTGACCGTCAGGGTAGGTTCTTTGGATTTCAAACTCACGGGTGTTGAGAACACGGAACTTGAGATACACCTTCTGAAATCCGGCGCGGGCTTCGACATTGTAGCGGCCGACGATATTGCCTGGGGTGAGTTCGGCGGCCAGCGATGTTGAACAGGTAAATAGAATCATTACAGATGATAAAAGATACTTCATTTTCTTCCCTCCGTTGGTAGATACGTTTTTATACCCAGAGGGGAAAGACCCGGACAAAACAAAGTCCCAGAAACTGGAAACTTACAAAATGGGGCTGGCGGGTGCCCACCTTTTTGACACCTCCTGGCATTATTTCCCTGTGGCGGTCAAAAATAGACACAGTCTCTCATTCTGGGGTAAGACGTTGGCGGTCATTTAACTTGGGGAGAAAAAATGAATAATAAGCTTTTATTGATTGCCGCGACAGGACTGATGTTGTCTCCAGTGTCTTTGTGGGCACAGTCATCCAGCACTTCGACGACCAATTCCAGCACCTTGAAAATGGAAGAAGTAAAAAAGAGCGAAGAGAAAGAAAGCGACATTGATAAAGAGATCACGGATGCGCGTATGAGAGCTCAGTTGGGTTCTAAATCCCGCTGGTCCTTCAAATCAAGCTTGGCGTATTCTGGTGGTTCTGTTGAAGAGCCCTTCAGTGGTGTACGTCCCAATTACCGTGCTTCGGCCTCTGTTGAATCTATGACCTCTTTGTCAGGTGATGTTGGTATCAACTACCGCATGGGTGAGCGTGATAACTTCAGCTTCGGAACGGGTATTACTGTTATTGATCCTTTGCATGGTGATATCACAAAGCCAGCTCAAGACACTCGTACCGGTAGATCTGGAAGCCTTTCTCGTTATGAAGTTTCCACTCCGTATTTGGGATGGAGCCGCGGTTATCGCGCGTGGGATTCACAAATGATTTCAAGCTTCACCTACAGCCACGCGACAGACTCAGACTCTGTAAACATCACGAAGACTTTCGGGGCGGCGAGTTTTAGCCAGACGATCCTAGCGAATCTTGGAAACTCTGGTTGGACTGGTGGAACCAGCTTAACGATTGGTAAAAGCTTCTATACTGGGGACGTAACGGATGCGGCGATTGTGAAACGCATGAAGGCGGGTCTTTATAAGCGTACCGATATGACGGCGGGGCTTTTCCCTTTCCTTCAGTACTCATTCAATGATCGTTACTCTTTCAGAACGGTTTTTGGATACTTCCAATTTTCTCGTTACGAGGGATATGATGACAACGTTCAGATTGAGCCTTATCAATCTGTAGGAACGGGTATTTCCATCACGCGTGATATCTACCTTTATCCGAACATTCAGTTTACGCCGAAAGATATCAGAGCAGACCGCACGAATGTGGCTCTCTCTGCCAATATCAATTTGTTCTAATAAAGACAAAAAATCTGGAAAACGAAAAAACCCAAGGAATTGCTCCTTGGGTTTTTTATTTTTTGATACTGTGAAAGCTACTTGCCGATCTTTAAGAGAACGTGGGCTTTGGCCACCTGGAACTTCTTAAGAATTTCCAGTCGTTTGTTCTTCATATCAAAGAGCTTTTCAGAAGCCCCCAAAACATCCGGAGAGTTTTTAACTCCGCGAGCGTACTCGGACTGGGTCAGCTTGTAATAGCGCTCGGATCGCAGGATGTTTTCTTCAGCTTCATGGGCCTGATCGTGCATCACTCGCAGCTCCGCAATTTCCCCCTTGAGATTGGCTTCGATCTCTTGCTTGGCAAAAATCGACAGGGCTTGAGAGGCCTGTGATTCTTTGAGTTTGGCGGCGGCTTCTCGACGTGATTCAAAGCCGTTGGGAAGACTGATCGAGAGGCGCAAACCCACGACCGATTCGGTGCGGTCGCTGGCATCTATCCTGTCTTCTTCGCGTTCGTTGAACTGGTTGTAGGAAGCATAGGCATCCAGCTTGGGCCACCATTCCCGGTGTTGGCTTTTCGCTGCTAAGGTGTCTTGTTCGGCCTGAATCTGAGTTTCTTTGTATTGAAACTCATGATCCTTGTCCGTGTATTTCAAAGACACTTCATAGTCATGGTCATGGGAGAGCTTTTCGGGAAAAGAGAGAACCGTGCCTTCGGAAAGTCCCAAGAGGAGCGTTAGAATTCTCGTGTTGTTCTGAATTTGCACCTCAAGCTCGGCCAGCTCCCTCTTGAGATCGACATCTTTCATTTCAAACTCAAAACGATCCGAATCCGTGGCCACTCCGCTTTTGATCCGTCGAAGAGCGGCGTTGAGATTTTGTTGGTTGACAGCGAGAGTGTCCTTCAGAAGAAGCATTTTCTCTTGAAGGTAACGAAGCTCCCAATAGGTGGTCCGAGCTTTTTCAAGTTCCTCAGCGAGGATCTTCTTTGACTGCGATGAACGTTTGGTTGTTTCCAAACGACGAATGTCACTTTCGATCTGATCCTTTCCGCCGTTATAAAGATTGGCCTTAATTTCGGCACCGTAGGTGGGTTGAGATTTCTGTTCTTCGTTGCCGACTTTGAAGCTTTCTTGGGCGCCATGCAATTCAAGGGAGGGCAGGAAAGATCTTCCCAGGGAGCCTTCTCTTTCTTGAGCCGCTTCTTGACTCAATTTAGCGGAAGAGACTCTGATATTTTTGGCATCCAGTAAACTGCGCAAAGCTTCCGAGGTGATGGACACAGGTTCAGCGAGGACCTGTGTCGGTGCTAAGACCTGTGCGAGAATGGATAGTTTTAGAAATAGTCTTTTCATGACAACCTTACTTTCGAGGTTCAATAGTGAACTTTAGCGTGTCGGGATGACCCGCTTCCGGAGCCAAGACGTCGAGTATCAAGGTATAGCGATGAGCCCCTTTGGCGTCATAGCTGCCCTCAAGGAAGTTGCTGCTTGCTTTAAAGGTCATTGTGTCCGTTTTTTTATTGCGAGGCAGTTCGATCTTAGCATTAATCTTATAGTTTTGAATGTCTTTGGGTTTCATTTCCAAATCATAGAAGTACACTTTCAGGTCCTTGCCCTTGGAGACAACTTCAACGTTGAAACTTTCAGTGCCCTTAAGGACGCCTCCTTTGGGGGCTTGAATTTTTTTAGGAGCATCATGATCATGGCCTTCGTGAGCCCATGTTGTTGAAAATGTCATTGTCAAAGCGATGATGGTTGCAAAAGTTAGATTTTTCATAGGTTAAACCCTCTCATTTTGTTTGGTGTCGTCAATATAGTTTTCCGCTGACTTCTTTCCGATACGATAGAACAAGGCTGGTGTGACGATGATGTCGAGAAGTGTGGAGCTGATAAGTCCACCGACAATCACCACCGCCACGGGGTGAAGGATTTCACTGCCAGGTTGGCCCTTGGCAAAAACCAGGGGCAGCAGTGCCAAAGCCGCCACAAAGGCCGTCATCATCACCGGGATTAAACGTTCTTGGGAGCCTCGGATGATCATTTCTTTAGAGAACTTTTCTCCCTCGTACTTCATCAAATGCAGATAGTGGGAAATCATCATGATGCTATTACGAGACGCCATACCACACAGTGTGATGAAGCCGACCAGGCTTGCCACGGTCAAAGAACGATCTGTGAAGAAAAGTAAAATGATACCTCCGATAAAGGCCAGAGGGATTGTGACCATGATCTGGGCTGCGATGGTTTTGGAATGGAAGTGAGACCAGAGGACCAGAGCGATTCCTAAGATGGATATGACGCTGAAGATGAGAATCTTTTGTGTGGCACTCTTCTGACTTTCAAATTGGCCACCATAAACGACGTAATATCCTTCTGGCAGGGAAACCTTTTCTGAAACTCTTTTTTGAATCTCTTCAATCAAACTTCCCAGATCGCGCCCGCTAACGTTGGCACTGATGACGATGCGGCGTTGACCATTTTCACGGTTGATTTCATTGGGGCCCGTTGACTCATAGACGTCGGCCACTTGTTCCAGAAGGACTTTTCTTCCATCCGGCATAATCTTTAAAACTGTCTTTTGCATTTTCTCGATGCTGGCTCTTGAGGACTCATCAAACTGAAAGAAGACGTCATAGATCTTCGTGTCGTCAATGACTTCAGCAACAGTTTCCCCGTTGAAAGCGGCTTCAAGCAAGGTCGTAATTTCCCCGGGGTTGAGGCCGTAGCGGGCGGCATCGTCGCGAAGAACGTGGATTTTGACCTGAGGGATAAGGCCCTGGCTTTCGATCTTAAGATCCACCAAGCCTGGTGTGCCTTTGATCGCGGCCTCTAAGTCCATGGCTTTTTCTCGAAGCGTAGTCAGATCCGGGCCAAAGATTTTAATCGCAATCGCGGCGCTGACACCCGAAAGCATGTGATCAATCAAATGCGCGATAGGTTGACCCGCGTTCACCCCAGCTTCGGGTAGGGATTCTTTAAGCTTATCGCGAATTTCATTGAGGACGAGTTCGCGTGGCCGACTGTTGGGGTGAAAGTCGACGTCGATTTCACTGACGTTGACACCCATGGCATGTTCATCAAGTTCTGCGCGCCCCGTTCGGCGAGAGACGGATTTGACATCTGAAACGGAAAGTATGATTTCTTCCGCTTTCTTTCCCAGGTGGCCAGATTCACTCAGACTGATTCCAGGAGGTGCGATCACTGAAATGACCGCCGTTCCTTCGTTGAACTTGGGCAGAAAGTCTCGGCCCATCAGGGGAACCAACGCGACAGAGATGACAAACAAAACAATCGAACCACCCAAAACGATGTTGGCGCGAGGAAGTGACCACTCCAGGACTTTGCGATCTAGGTTTTTAAGCCAGACCACAAAGCGAGTGTCATGATGCTCTTGCAGTTTTCCTTTTAGAAAGTAAGAGCAAAGAACAGGAGTGAGTGTGAGGGATACGACCAACGAGGCAATCAAAGAAGTGATATAGGCGACGCCGAGAGGAGCAAAGAGTCGCCCCTCTAGTCCTGTGAGGTTAAACAGAGGCAGGAACACCAAAGCAATGATCACCGTGGCCAGAACGATGGAGTTTCGAATCTCGCTGGAGGCTTCATAAATCACACGAAGAAATGGCCGTGGGGATGCCAACTGCGCGTTTTCTCTTAGACGTCGGAAAACGTTTTCAACGTCGACGATGGAGTCATCGACGAGTTCTCCGATGGCGATGGCCAGTCCTCCGAGTGTCATCGTGTTGACGCTCAGACCGAAAAATTTAAAGACGATGGCGGTGACTAAAAAGGAAACTGGGATGGCTGTCAACGTAATGACGGACATACGTAGGTTCGCCAGAAAAACGAACAGGATGATGAAAACCAAGACGGTTCCAAACTTCAGCTTTCCCTTGATGCCGGAAATAGAGGCCTCAATGAAATCCGCTTGTTTAAAGACGTTGGGGTTGACGATGACTCCTTGGGGCAGTGAAGGTTTGACCTCTTCAATGGCCTTTTCAATGGCGCGAGTCATGCGAATAGTGTCGGCTCCGGGTTGCTTTTGGATGGTCATGACAACCGAAGGTTTTCCGTTAAAGCTTCCGTCTCCGCGTTTGAGGCGAGGTGCTTCTTTAACTTCGGCGATATCTTTGACAAAGACGGGGCGACCGAAGTGAAGTCCGATTAAAGTATCTTTGATATCATCAATGGATTCGATGATGCCGATATTGCGAACTAGAAACTCTTGGCTGTCCTTTTCAAGAAATCCACCCGTGGTGTTTTGACTGATTTTGGCAAGTTCCTTGTCGATTTGATCAATGGACAGTTGGAAGCGATTGAGTTTTTCAGCAGAGACCTGAATTTGATATTGCTTAAGGCCTCCGCCGATGGAAATGACTTGAGCAACTCCGGGGATCGTCATCAGGCGAGGACGAAGCACCCATTCGGCCAGAGTTCGAAGTTCCATGGGGCCGACGTCTTTACTTTCTGAGGTCACGGCAATCTGTTGAATCTGCCCCATTAAGGAGCCAATGGGGCCCATGACGGGCTCGACATTGCGAGGAAGTCGTTCCTTGGCGAGATTGAGTTTTTCTTGGACCAGTTGGCGGTTGCGGTAGATATCCGTGCCCCACTCAAACTCGACATAGATAGCGGAAAGTCCGATTCCGGATTGAGAACGAATTCTCTCGACTCCCGGAAGGCCGTTGAGGAAGGACTCAATCGGAAAGGTGACACGGGTCTCAACCTCTTCCGGCGCCATGCCGTGGGATTCGGTCATGATTGTGACAGTGGGTTTGGTAACGTCAGGAAAAACATCGACGGGGAGGTCTCGGATGGCGAGAGCTCCATAGACGATAATAAAGGCTGTGATGACGACAACGAGCAGCCGATGGTTCAGGGCATAGCGAATAATGGCATTTAGCATATAAGCCTCAAATGAATATAAATAAAATGTATGAGAAAATGCAGTTCAAGCCTGCGCTTTGAAGGAGCCTAATTAAGCTCGGGGAGGCTGGAAAGGGCCCTCAAGATCGGGGCCTGGCTTGATTCTGAATAAAGCTTCAGAGTAGGAAGCGGAAACTCTTAAGGACAAAGATAAAGACTGATTGGTGTTGTCCGGAGAGTAGGTCAATTGACAGCAACTAGTGCGATGAGCGGGGCAGCGGCAGTCATGTTTTTCCGGAGACGAGGAGTCTTTTTTGGCGGCGAGATCGAACGAGTCACCGTCAGCATCTGTGTGTTGACTGATATGTTGATGTTCGTGGTGTTCGGAGACTGAAGGAGGGCAATGTTCTGCGATGCGCGCAAGACTAGGAAGGCAGAAAACCGCCACCATGAAAAACACAAAAAGAGATGTGATATAACTCTTCTTCACATCTTTATCTAATTCCAAGGTCCCCGAGATGTCAATGGAACCCAGGCCTACCGCAGGG
>JAHRXB010000310.1 GCA_019104905.1 Bdellovibrio sp. | reverse complement strand
ACGGTCTTTTGATGGAGCAGGAGAGTTTTTTAAGTCAGTATCGCTGGAGAGTTTTGATCTTTGACGAAGCCCAGAATCTGAAAAATATTACGACCAAACGAACCAGCGCGGCTCGGGCTTTGACAGCGCAATTTAAAATCTGTCTGACCGGCACACCGATGGAAAATCACTATGGTGAGTTCTATTCTTTGGTGGACATCCTGGTGCCCGGAAGTCTTGGTAAGATTGAGGATTTCCGCCGTCAGTTCGTGAATACCGACTTGGTGTCGCGCGAAGAGATCGAAGATCTTAAACTTAAGATGAAACCACTCCTTTTACGGCGCACAAAAAAAGAGATTCTGGATCAGTTGCCTGAGAAACAAGAAACCAAGGTGAGCATTGCTTTCGAAGAGCGTCAGAAAGAGATCTATCGCGACATCGCCTTAGCGTATAATCAAAAAGTCCAAGAAGGAATTTTGGCGCAAGGGGAAGCACGGGTCCAATTGCAAATGTTAACGGCCCTGTTGCGACTTCGTCAGGCGTGCTCTGATCCAGGGGCCCTGCCTAATGTGCGCTATGAAAAAGTGCCTCCCAAATTAGAGGCGCTGAAGGATTCCTTGCAGGAGATTGTTGAGTCCGGAGAAAGCGCATTGGTGTTCACTCAGTTCTTACAGACTCTAGAACATACGGCGAAGATTTTAAGTGCAGCGAAGATTCCCGTTTTTGTTTTGCACGGTGGGATTCCCACCAAACAGCGACAGAAGATTCTGTCCGATTTCAATAAGACGGAGGGAGGCGCTGTTTTAGTGATGACCCTGAAGACCGGAGGCGTGGGTTTGAATCTCACTAAAGCCAGTTACGTGTTCCATTTGGAACCGTGGTGGAACCCTTCCGTTGAAAATCAAGCCACCGATCGCGCACATCGCCTAGGGCAAAACAAGGCCGTGCAAGTGTTTCGTTACATCATGCATGAGTCGTTAGAAGAAAAAATTGAACTTCTTAAAGATCGAAAAGATAAAAAATTCCAATCTCTTTTTGCCACTCCTGAAAAGGAGTCTGATCTTGGTCCGGGGACGGGGGCTTTATCTAAGGAAGATTTTGATTTGCTTCTTGGAGTAAAGTGATACTTGTTTTTTCGCGCAGTTCAATAGGTCGAGACTTTCCATATTGGCTCCATATTGAGTGGAAGCGCCGCAGAAAATTCGATTAAAATTCAGACAAGAGCCTTAAACAGTTGTAATAGCTTGGCCCCCAAATTAAGAGATTTGTCATGAACATGAAGCATCCGGTCATTATTCAAGGTGGAATGGGAATCGCGGTTTCCGATTGGAAACTCGCAAAAACAGTTTCGCAAACAGGTCAATTGGGCGTGGTCTCTGGGACGGCGATCAATTCGGTTCTGGTGCGTCGACTCCAAGATGGAGATAAAGAGGGGCATGTCCGTCGTGCCTTGCGAGCATTTCCTTCTCAAGAAATCGCAGAACAGATTCTAGCAAGCTATTTTATTGAGGGCGGCAAAGAGCCGATGAAACCTTATAAACGGCCTGCAATGTTTGGAATTCAGTCCCCCAAAGCTCTGTTGCAGTTGAATGTCACCGCCGCCTTTGTAGAAGTTTTTCTCGCAAAGGAAGGGCATAACAATCCTGTTGGTATCAACGTGCTTGAGAAAGTTTTGCTGCCCAACCTGTCTTGTCTTTATGGGGCTTTGTTGGCAGGTGTGGACTATGTCATTATGGGAGCCGGCATTCCCCGTGAAATCCCAGTGGCTTTGGATTTACTAAGCAAGAGCAAAGCGGCCAGTCTTAAGGTGACTGTTGATGGCGCGGTCTCAGGTGAAGAGACCCTCACGACCTTTGATCCTGCCGAAGTCATGAACGGTGTTCTTCCGCAAAATTTAAAAAGACCTTATTTCTTCCCGATTGTTTCTTCTTCTATTCTTGCGGCGAACTTAAAAAAGAAAGCGACCGGCGAGATCAACGGTTTTATCGTGGAAAGTCCTTTGGCCGGTGGTCACAATGCGCCACCTCGTGGACCGATGAAACTCGATGAAAAAGGGGAGCCTATCTACGGTCCTCGCGATGTTGTGGATCTAAAAGAAATGGCCGAACTGGGTTTGCCTTTCTGGATGGCGGGTTCTTATGCGACGCCAGAAAAGCTGGCCGAAGTTCAAGCTCAAGGCGCTCACGGAATCCAAGTGGGAACCTTGTTTGCATTCAGCCAAGAGTCTGGATTGACCCATGAAGTTCGCAGTGAAGTGATTCGTCGTATTGCAAACAACGACGTGCCTCCTCAGGGTTTGATTTTTACGGATCCTTTGTCTTCTCCGACAGGCTTTCCTTTTAAAGCAGTTCGTTTGGGAAAAACCATCGCCGATCAAGAAACTTACGAAAAGCGTAAAAGAATTTGCGATCTGGGCTATCTTCGTCACGCATACAAAAAAGAGGATGGCACTATTGGGCAAAGATGTCCCGCCGAGCCTGTTGAGGACTACGTTAAAAAGGGCGGCAAGCGCGAAGAAACTGTGGGACGTAAATGTCTTTGCAACGCTCTGATGGCAGACATTGGAATGCCACAAGTGCAAGCGGGTGGTGAAGTGGAGCAGCCTTTGTTGACGGCGGGTGATGATCTCAATCTTTTGGGACGTATCTTGAAGCCGGGGCAGATGAGCTATTCAGCAACGGAAGTGATTTCTTACCTTCTGAGCTAGAGTTTTTCCACAGACCTCCT
>JAHRXB010000303.1 GCA_019104905.1 Bdellovibrio sp. | reverse complement strand
CTCAATTTCAAATCCAATATCACTCCATGACTTCATTTGATTGACTTCCCGCAAAAGAAATTTATAACCGTCCCATGGAAAAAGGTTGGCTAGGACTTCCCTATCATACAATCAGCGAGCACTACAATAAGCTCTTTGGAGAAAAGGTCTATAAGATCCCCGTCTCTGTCGTTGATGATTGTCCTAATCGCCGTGGACTTAAAGGGATGCAGACTTGCGTCTTTTGTGATGTCTGGGGTTCGGCCGCCAATGCTGAAAGCCTGTCCATGGAGTTAAGGGCGCAAATTGAGAAGTACCAATCTCAAGTCAGCGCTCGCTACAAAGCCAAAGCTTTTCTGATCTACTTTCAGGCTTATACCAACACTTTCACCAAGGTCTCGGCACTTCGCCATAATTTCGATGTGGCACTATCCTACCCTTGGGTGAAGGGTTTTACGGTCGGCACCCGCCCAGATTGCCTCTCGAAGGCCGTCTTGGATCTTTGGCAGGAATATCACGAAAAATCCTTTGTTGCGGTGGAATTGGGCGTTCAAAGTTTTTTTAACGACCAATTGGAGTTCATGCGCCGAGGACATACCGCTGAGGCCTCCATTGAAGCCGTTCACAAAATTGCTGAAAATACGAAGGTCGACCTGGGAATTCATCTGATCTTTGGAAATCCCGGCGAAACTGATGAGCATATTATTAAGACGGCAGAGATTGTAAACACACTTCCTATCACCAATGTGAAGCTTCATAATCTGCATGTTTTAAAACAAACTCCTTTAGAGGAAATGTATCATCGTGGAGAGTTTGCACCTATTGATCGAGACACCTACGCTCGCAGAGTCGAGATCTTCCTCCAGCACCTGTCGCCACGTTTTGCCCTTCATCGTTTGGCCGCCTACTCATCTCGCTGGGAGGAGCTTATCGCCCCCGAGTGGACAAAAGACAAAATGGGCACACACCAATACATCATCGATCACCTGCGTGCTCAAAAGTCCTATCAATCACAAAACTACGTGGTGAAATCAGAAGAAGAGCTTTTAGCGCAAAAATTTTTGCAGCAAAAATCCGTCCCTGTGTCCTCAGTTCTTGCTTAGTTTCTGTACAATTTAAGATCGTGTAAGATCAGTACAGGAAAAATCCCGTTCAAAACAGCTAAAAACAGACTTTCAAAGCTAGACTTTAGTTTTACGAGGTAAAATAACAAAGTCTTGCTGGTTTTGTTTGCAGCATATTCAAGTCAAGCAGATCACCAAAGCTGCTTAATTGATGAGCAATGTCACAAAAAAATAAGCGTTATGTTCAAAAATATTCTTGCAACTTCGACGAAAGAATTACACAGTTGGAATTGAGACCGATACCCGCCTTATGGACAAGGCACCTAGAAGACACCCCTAGATATAGGGGTCTGCTGAAAGAGAATCTGACGGCAACTAAAGGGGGTTCACCAGGACCAACAGCTAAGAATTAGCAACTCAGTCTCTCAAATAACACACATTTATATATTAAACCACGGCCTGATTTTTTACGAGGGGTGAAAAATCGGGGCGGGGATTTTTTTGCCCAAACGGAACGGGGCAGAGGGGATACACCATGTTGGAAACAACAGCTCACATCATGAGAGTTAAAAAAAGGGATGGCACACTAGAGCCGGTTGACGTCACGAAGATCGTTGAACGTGTAACTAGAAATTGTCAGGGGCTTACGCAAGTGGACCCACTCCGTGTTGCTACGAAAGCAATTAGCGGCCTTTATGATGGAGCCACAACAAACGAGCTTGATAATCTTTGCATTCAAACAGCGTCTTTGCTTATCGGCGAAGAACCTGAATACTCTCGTTTGGCTGCTCGCCTTCTTTCCATCTATATTGATGAGGAAGTTCGTTCCCAAAAGATCCAGTCTTTTGCTGATTCTGTCTCTTTCGGTTTTTCCGCAGGCCTTCTCTCTGAAACAACTTATAAGTTTGTAGAGACGAACAAAGCTGCTCTTTGTGCGGCTATTGAGCCTTATCGCACAGACCGATTTGAATATTTCGGACTTAGAACCGTTTACGATCGTTACCTTCTTAAAAACCCAACTTCCCGCCAAGTATTTGAGACACCTCAGTACTTCTTTATGCGCGTGGCTTGCGGTTTAGCACAAACGGTTGAAGAAGCTATTGAGTTCTATCGCTTGATCTCCTCTCACGACTACATGGCTTCAACACCAACTTTGTTCAATTCTGGAACGACCCGCCCTCAAATGTCTTCTTGCTACCTCCTCGATTCTCCTGAAGACGATTTGAGAGCTATTTATGACAAATACACTGACATCGCCCTTCTTTCAAAATTTGCCGGTGGTATTGGGGTTGCTTATTCTCGCGTTCGTTCTCGTGGCTCTTTGATCAAAGGAACTAACGGCCACTCTAATGGCATCATTCCTTGGCTTAAAACAATGGATTCCTCTGTTGCCGCCGTCAACCAAGGTGGTAAGCGTAAAGGCGCAGCTTGCGTCTACCTTGAAACTTGGCACGCGGATATCGAGGAGTTCCTTGAACTTCGCGACAACACAGGTGACGAAGCAAAACGCACGCACAATCTGAACTTGGCAAACTGGGTTCCAGATTTATTCATGAAGCGCGTGGAAACAGATGGCATGTGGTCTTTGTTCGATCCTCGCACGGTTCCGCACTTTGTGGACACCTACGGCCCTGAGTTTGAGGCGGCTTACGCTGAAGCTGAGGCGAATAAACTTTATGTTAAGCAAATCAAAGCCCGTGATCTTTATTCACGCATGATGAAGACTTTGGCGCAAACTGGTAATGGCTGGATGACGTTTAAAGATGCTGCGAACATGAAGGCCAACCAAACAGGTGAAGCTGGGAATGTGATTCATCTTTCAAATCTTTGCACAGAGATTTTGGAAGTCACCTCCAACAAAGAAACCGCCGTTTGCAACCTTGGCTCTGTTAACTTGGGTCGACACATTGAAAATGGTCAGTTTAGCTTTGAAAAGCTTGCGCAGTCCGTTCGCGCTGCAGTGAAGTACTTGGACCGCGTTGTTGATATCAACTTCTACCCTATTCAGACAGCTCAAGACTCCAATCACAAATGGCGTCCTGTTGGTTTGGGTGTTATGGGTCTTCAAGATGCTTTCTTCCAATTGAAGCTTCCTTTTGACTCTGCGGCGGCTCGTGATTTGTCTGCAAAAATCCAAGAAGA
>JAHRXB010000258.1 GCA_019104905.1 Bdellovibrio sp. | reverse complement strand
TTCCTTCGGCGGGGACACAAGCTCCAGCGGGAACTCCGCCGCCAGTGCAAAAAATGCAAGAGGTCCCACCTCCGCCACCGACGGCAGAAGTGCCGGTGGGAGATGGCATGACGGCGCCTCCGTCACAGCAAGAAATTCTTCCTCGAGAAGAATACTCCTACGATCCCACGGGCAAAAGAGATCCATTCAAAGCCTTCCGCACAGTGCGGCCGGTCCACACAGAGACCTCAAAGAATTTAGAAGTTCTTGAGCCCTTGCAGCGTTGGGAATTGGAGCGTTTGCAAGTGGTGGGTATTTTGTGGGATGTGCGTACGCCGCGTGCAATGATTCGCGATCCCGATGGTGCTGTTTATACTGTAACAAAGAACTCTAAGATTGGCCGATCCGAAGGATTCGTCGCGGCCATACGCGAAGGCGAAGTTGTTGTCTTGGAAACAAGATACGATGACGGGAAGTCGATTAAAGAAAGTCGTGTCTTAGAGCTCAAAAAGTAGATTTTTAAAGAGGAGGAGCTAATGAAAGGATTCATTAGATTATTAATCCTAAGTGCAATGATTGCGTCACTGACGTCCTGTGCAAGTCGCCCTACTGAAGAGGATGATTTGTCACTTGATGATGGCATGGATTCCTCTGCGGAAGTCGCTCCGGCAACGTCGGGCTCCAAAGATGATTTTGCTGACTTTGAAGACTCTGAAGTCGATCAAAAGCAGGCTGAAACCGCAGCTCCTCAGGATGACCAGGATCTGGCCATTGAGGATGAGACAAAAGCAAATGCGGATCAGCAGGCGGCGACCCCAGCTCCGACCGAGACCCTTCCCCCAGCGGAAGAAGCTCCTATGGAAGATCCCTTTGCGGACTCTGTCGCGGACGCTCCAGCTCCCACAATTGAGCCAGAACAACATACAGTGACTGAGACCATTCCGGCTCCAACTCAAGAAGTGGCGCCTTCAGTTTCTTCATCAGCAGGGGCTCTTGCGAATATCACGGATTTAAAATTTAAAGCGAACGAAGCGGGGGGAACTGTTGTTGTGCAAGGGGATCGACCTTTGACATACAGAACACGCATGAATCCCGATCTGCGCCAGTTTGTCATCGAAGTGGACAACGCGAATCTGCCTGAGCGTTTGAAACGTTCTTTGAATACGCGTGATATTAAAGGAAGTATTGGCGCTATTGATGCCTATCAGAATCCCGGCTCTAACACGGCTCGATTTGTGATTCAGTTGCGTGAAGGTGTTGGCGAGCCGGCTGTTCAAGCTGAAGGAAGCAATTTGCTTATCGTCGCGAACGGCCAAGGTGGCATGGGCGGGCAGGACGTGGCTCACCAAGGTGCCTCCGAGATGACCAGCACCAATGTGGATATGCCAGACACGAAGATTCTTCCAAGTAAGGATCTGACAGAGTTCCTTTCTGGCAATACCAAGTTCTATGGGAAGAAGATTTCAATCGAAACCAATAACATGGACATTCGTGATGCTTTGAACTTCATCACCGAAGAGAGTGGCGTGAATATGGTGATCTCCGAGGATGTGAAAGGCGCAGTCAGTTTGAAGTTGCGCCAAGTTCCTTGGGATCAGGCTTTGGTTGTCATCATGAAGGCAAAAAAATTGGGTTACACTCGCCAGGGGAATGTTCTTCGTATCGCTCCTTTGCAGGACTTGAAAGCGGAAGAAGATGACGCCACCAAACTAGCTCAGGCCCGTAAAAATGTCGAGCCTTTGAAAGTACGCATGTTTCCCGTTAGTTATGCGCGTGTTGAAGAGCTTGAGAAAAAAATCAAAGACTTCTTAGGTGACCGCGGCCGTGTGGTGGGTGACGTGCGCACCAATGCTTTGGTGGTGACGGATATCGAAGAAAATCTTGAGCGCACGGCAAAGCTGATTGCGAGTCTCGATACGCAACCTCCACAAGTTCTGATCGAAGGTAAGATTGTCGAGGCGAAAGAAAGCTTCACGCGCAATATCGGAATCAACTGGGGAGCCACCGGGGCACCGATCAAATTGGGTTCGACAGCCCGTGGTCCAGTCAACATGAATCCAAGTTTCAGTGTCAACCCGAGTGCCAACACTCCGGCGAATCTGAATTTCAACGTCAGTGTAGGGACGTTGGATCTATTTGGAACCTTGCAGGCGGCATTGTCTTTGTCTGAGAGCGAAGAACAGGTGAAAATCATCTCGGCTCCTCGAATTATGACAATGACGAATGAAAAAGCAGACATCAATCAAACCACTGAGGTGCCAGTTCGTCAGGTGACTCAAAATGGAACAGCCACTCAAGAGACGTTCCAGTTCAAGCCATTGACATTGAAACTGGAAGTGACTCCTCAAGTGACCGCAGATGGATCTGTTATAATGAAGGTCAATGTGAACAGACAGTTCCGGGGAGCTGACGTGAGCAGCGCGGGACAGGGGGCTTTTGCCGTGAACAGCCGTGAAGCCAATACCAGAGTGCTTGTGAAGAACGGCCAGACGGCGGTCATTGGTGGTATCTATCAAAGCGATGCGACGGATGGCGAAACCGGCGTGCCATGGTTCCGTGAACTGCCTTTTGTGAGTTATTTGTTTAAGACAAAAAATATTTCGAAGGAAAAATCGGAGCTTCTCATCTTCCTCACTCCGCGTATTATAGGCCAAGTGGATTCTGGTGGAACTTTGCCGTCAACTCAAGACTTCTAAGGAGAGCCCATGAGAAAGTTAATGCCCGTTTTGCTTCTTGTGTGTCTGGCGACCTTGGGGGGATGCTCTCAAGAAGAAGGAAATGTTGAAGTGGTGGTAAGCTCTTCCGCCTTTCCTTTGATCCCGGCGACGGCCGCAAGTTGTTTGGCAGATAAAAATGCGGGGGCCGATACGCCGACAGCAGACATTTCTCCAGACTATTTTCGAATTCCGACAATTACTTTTAATCGCAAAGATACATCTAAGACCCTGGTGATTGCGTTCATTCGCATTTCGATTCAGATTCCAGGAAGCTCTCAGGCTGTCAGTTGCGAGGTTGGTGGCGATGGCCTGGCCGCATTGAGAGACTCCTGGTTTTCGGGAACCACAAAAGAAGCCCTTGTGCCGGCTGGCACCGCCAGTTTCTCAACGGATTGCGCCCTTTACTGCGGGGGAGTTAAGGCTCCCAGCGGGATGACCGCAAGCGGAAGCTTGGAAGTCTTTGGTTTGGAGAGAGCCACCAACGGAGATGAAACGCCAGTAAAAGCGTCCACGGTGGTTACTATTCAGAGCTTTTAGTTCTGTCCTGCGCTGCGCCCATGAGATTTATGAGATATTCTCGTCGGGTTTTTGGGTGATTTAGAGGGGGGAATGGTTTATGACCATTCCATGGATCTTTTTTCAGCCTCTGGCGCCGCCTCCCAATCTTCTCCACTCTCAGAGATTCTTCGTCCGAAGAACCTCGATGAAATCATTGGGCAAGATAAAACATTGGGACCGAAATCCAAATTGGGCCAGATGTTGCGTAAAGGATATTTACCAAGTCTCATCATTTGGGGTCCTCCGGGAACGGGCAAGACGACTTTTGCCTTGGCTTTGTCACAGCACTTCAGCGCTCATTTTGTAAATATCAATGCTGTAGACTCTGGAGCGAAAACCTTGCGTGAGATTGGCGAACAGGGAAAAGATCGTCGCCTTCAGTATCAACAAAAAACCATTCTGTTTGTTGATGAGATTCATCGCTTTAATAAGGCTCAACAAGACGTTCTTTTGCCTTTTGTGGAAAAGGGCGACGTTGTGTTGGTTGGAGCCACGACAGAAAACCCCAGCTATGAACTTAATCGAGCTCTTTTAAGTCGTTGTCGTGTCGTCGTTTTTGAACGGCTTTCGGCAGAAGACTTAAGTAAGATCGTCACCCGTGCCGAGACTCATTATAAAAAAACATTAGAACGCATTCTTACAAAAGAGGCGATCGACAATCTTCTTGAGTATTCTGACGGGGACGCTCGCCGCCTGATCAATAGCTTGGAGATTCTTTATAATTTCACCAAAGATGAAGAAGAAGGTGCTCTTCTTGATGTGAATGATATGCGGGAACTGCTGCAGCAGAACCCTTTGGGGTACGACAAGAACTCCGAAATGCACTATGATCTGATTTCGGCCTTTATTAAAAGTGTCAGAGGCAGTGATCCTGATGCTGCCGTTTATTATTTGGCGCGCATGATTGATGGCGGAGAAGATCCGATTTTTATCGCCCGTCGTTTGATTGTCTTAGCCTCGGAAGATATTGGGAATGCCGATCCACGCGCGATCTCCGTGGCTGTCTCGGGTCTTCAGGCTGTGGAGGCGATTGGTCTTCCCGAAGGGGCGATCTCTTTGGCCCAGGTGACGACTTACCTGGCCTCTTGCCCCAAGTCGAATGCCTCTTACATGGCTTTAAATAAAGCGCGAGAACTTGTGGAAAAGACACGCACCTTGCCGGTGCCTCTGCATCTTCGATCCGCGAAGACGGCCCTGGCTAAAGATTTGGGATACGGCAGGGACTACAAATATCCCCATAATTATCCCACCGGCTGGGTTGATCAAGAGTACATTCCTGCGGAAGTTGAAAAGTCTCCGCTGTACGAACCCACCAATCGAGGTTTCGAAAAAAATATCCGTGAATATCTATCTTGGATGAAGGGGACTTCAAAGTCCTAGGGCCCGTTCGAGCCCTTTGTCGATGGGACTTAAAGGGCGGAATGTGACTTCTTTAGATGGCTCGTTGTGCGCAAACACAAACGCAAGCGTGAGTGCCTTGGGCAACATGGGAGTGCTTTGTGTTTGCAGGGATCTCGACACGATCTCCGGGACGCAAAATGAATTGATTGCCGGAGATGTTAAAAATCATTTCACCCTCAACAATGACTCGAACTTCTGCAAATGGATGGCGGTGATCTTGAACTTTCGTTTGTGGTTCATAGACTTCATCGAAAGGCTCCAAACCTTCAGACTCCAGAATCATGTGAATCTGCTGTTTGCTTGGAACAATGGGAGCTTGCCAACGTGTGATGATCATAGTGAGTGCCTCTTTCGCTTTTTCTTATCTCAAATCGGAACAGCGAGTACAAGTCGCGCCGCTATGAATCCCGCCTTGAAACAGTATCGCGATATTCTTTTCAAATTGCGACAGGATAAGAGGCCGGATTCTCATCTTTTTTTGTTTTCCCGTTAAGTCCTTGTGGGGATTGTCGATACCTCTAGTATAGGAAGGACCCTTTAATTAGGGGAGGGTATTTTGAGTAGCAAATCCAAATCGACACATGCTGAGTTAGACCACATCTTGAATTTTGTCGATGCCTCGAAGGGTCTTCGTGCAAAGATCAATGAGTCGGGGCGAGTGCAGATTCACCAAGATCTCGATGGAAAAGTATTCTCCTTCAGTTCGCAAGAAGTCAGCGAGGTTCTTCACCGCGCAGACTCAGAAGGGAAGCCTTTCATTCAAGTTAACTTTAAAAATGGAACGAAAGTTCTTCTGACGGAAACGTTAGTTGGCTTTAAGCCGCTAGAAACTTTGGGCCTCGACATGGGTCGTATCCCCAAGGTGGTGACAACCCCAGATCTTGTCAGCGTCTTTGAGGCTATTGAAGAGTCTTTAGGGGCCGATAATGGGCTTGATCATGAGGTAGAGATCCTTAAAAAGGTCTACATGGCCATCATTTCTGGCGGGGAAAAGGTCGGATTCGACCTTGGTTTTGAAAGAAAGTGGTTAAACAGACTGCTTGCGTCAAAATTTAAAGCCAGCGCTTAATTTTCAGTAAATCCAAAGACTTAAATAGAGAGTGCAAGCAACCGAGGCAGAGACCTCGGTTGTTATTTGTGCAACTTGCAATGAGTCATTAAATTTTCGAAAAAAAGCTA
>JAHRXB010000247.1 GCA_019104905.1 Bdellovibrio sp. | reverse complement strand
CATGACTCGATTGCTCAGAGTTGAAAATTTCATAACTTGAACTCATCGGGCTTGGGATTTTTTCAAATTCCGTTTTTACTACGGAAGCTTTTGTTGTCACTGAAAAATAAGTTCCCGTTTCAGCCACTTTCTGAGAAAGCTTTTGCAACTGAGAACGTTCCGCGCCCACAGCCTCTTTGATGTTGGGCTGTACCTGAGCCATCATGCCCGCCATAGCAATCACATTGCCGATAGCTGATTTTTGACCGATAACCACCATGTCCGCTTTTGGCAGCGTCTTAAATAACTCAGACAAACGGCGCTCTTGTTCTCGGTGAACAGCATTGGCGTTACCGTAAACACGAACAAAATCATTTTTCAAAGCCACTTTGCCTTCGAACTTCAAGATGCGCAGTTGAGCAATCAAGTGTTTCACGCGATCGTCGCCGGAAATACGCGTAAAGGCGTAAGAATATTCTTTTGAGCGAGGATCAAATACCAAATAGATTTTATTGTAGTTCGCAGAACGAGTTTTAACTTCCGCGACCACTTCGCGTTCTTCTTGAGACACTCTTTGACGGAAGTCCCGCTCAGTGCCCATGTGAAATTCAATTGATTTATGAGTTAAAGCTGCGTCCCAGAAAAGGGCTCGGGTCGTTTTTTCAGAGATATATCTTTCAGCATCCAACAAAATCGTGTCGCCAGCGACATTGGGGATGGATCTTTTGTTGAAAGAAACAGGCTCATTATTCAAAGAAGACACAGAGCCTTCACGTTTCAAGGTAATAGCATCGGCTTTAAAACCTTCCATTAACTTCTTACGAAAAAAGTTATAGTTCCACTCGATATCTTTAAGAGTGAGATTTTTAAATTCTGGAAATTTCTTATGTAACATAGAAAGGATAAGTTCATTCCACTTGTCTGGATTGTTCAGATCTTGAAAGTGAAACTTTTCTTTGGCGTAGTCTTCAGGTTCAATACGGCGAATTGCTTCAGCCGCGAGTTTTTGATCGTGATCCATTAAATAGTCAGCCAGACCGTCGGAATAGAAATCCAAACGGTCCACCGCAAGAAGATAATCCAATTGAGATAACTGCACCTTATGTTCGGCCGCGACTTCAGCACGAACAGGTACCGCTACCCCATGGGTTGAAATCAGAAACGCAACCAGCAGTACATAGATCTTACGCATAGAAAACACCTCACAGAGGTACTATGCAAACTTCAGGGCCATTCTTAAGTATTGGAGACTACTAGAGTTCTCAAACTGAGAGACAGGTGAAACTCCTTAATTGTCACTCACCTGTAAAACGGGGAGACGTCTCAGAATGAGATGGAGACTCCCCTACTTCATTTACTATTCAAAGGTCCACTCTTTAAAGCCGGCTTTTAAGGCCGCTTCTAAATCCTTACGGTCAATCTCATAGACATTCGAATTTCCAGTGGGGCTTCCGCAAAGTTGAATGCGCATCATGCCGTCATTCTTATTCACGGATGAAAAAACCTGAATACCTTTCAGCTCTTTCTGCATTTCCGCCAAGGGAATCATTTTTCCCTGACCACACTGAAGAGATCCATCAGCTTTATAAACTTTCACACGATCTGTTCCTGCGGACTTAGTCATCGGAACCTCACTTCCGGGTGTCGCCTTATCGATCATCTTCTGGGTTCGGCAGTTGCCGTGGGAACACGCCCCAAGAGCAAATAACAGAGGCAGCGTCAGAAGCAGTTTTTTCATAATTTACTCCTTAAAATAAGGTGTTTTAATCCAGCCCGCTTCAATCGCATAGAGATTGGCTTCACCTGAAATGAAGTAGATGCGATTGTTTTTTTCATCCACTTGAGGTGCGGAAAGAATGCCGCGCCCTGGTTCCATAGCTCCAAGTTCAGACCCGGAGTTGGCATCTAAAAATCTCAACTTTCCTTGAGACTCCCCAAACACCAAAGACCCTTTATAGCTTTTAATCTGCGTGGCAATGCCTTCCTTAAGTTTGTAGCTCCAGACCTTTTCGCCATTATTTTTCTTTAAGGCCCAGACTTCACCGTTTGTCGTCGGATAAAAGAGTTTGTCTCCCAACATCGTGATGGCACTGTAGCCGCCACCATCCACACGCCACAAGACCTCGCCTTTATCTGCAGAAACGCAGTAAAGTTTATCATCATAGCCTGCAATGTAGATCTGATTCCCTTCAACGACGGGAGTTGCATCAATATCGCGGAATCTTTTATTGCGATTTAACTGAAGCTCCCAAGCGACAGCGCCTGACTTTGCATTCAATGCGACCAAAGCCCCATCCGAAAAGCCGACATAAAGCATTCCATTGTATAGGGCCGCCTGGCTGCCTCCACGAATAGAGAACTGAGAAGTGTCTTGTCTAGAGTACAACCAAATCTGACGTCCTGTGGCTGCATCTAGAGCGTAAAAAACGTTATTCCCAGCAAGGAAATAGACCACGCCCTCGTCCAACAAGGGGGCCGCTAAATTTTCTGCTTTTGTCGGGAAGGTCCATTGAACTCTTCCCGTGCTAGACTCGACAGAATAAAAATTCCCGTCGCTAGCCCCAACAAAAAGACGATCTTTGATGGCAGCCGCACTGGGTTCAACTCCGTTTTGAACAGGAAGGCGCCACTTCATGCGACCTGTGTCGCGCTCATAAGCGACAATTCCATCTAGACCATTTCCCTGAATGATCAACTCTCCTACCAACAAAGGAGTCATACGGTTGATCTTACGAAAACCCAGATTGTCTTTGCCCGTCGTTTGGCGAATCCATGCGGTTTTTACTTCGTATTCTCTTTTGCTGTTATTTTTAGAGCTCCACTGTTCCAGAGTGTGGTTAATAGTCGCACACCCTGTAAGCGCCAGAAAAAGAGACCCGAGAAGAACTGACTTCATGAAATCCTCTGATTAAAGATTCTTTTTAGCTTTTAGAAGGCGCAAATATTTTTGAGCTTCCTTTGCTGCCGTAAAATCGGTTGTATTCTGATCTTCTTTTTTGCCGATTTCTGTATAAATCTCTTCCGCTTTTGCTAAATCGTTCATGGATTCGTAGCAAAGTCCCATGCGTAATTTAGCTTCATCCTGCGCAAACGCCAAAGCCTTGGAATCTGCAAGAGTCTGCCACTTTTCGATCGCAGCTTTACAATCGTTCTTATCAGCTTGAACATTTCCCATTTGCATCAACACAAGAGCTGTCAAGGTATCACCTTTGCTGAGGCCTTTTTCAACCTTCTGAAGAGCCGTCAAAGCTTCCTCATGCTTTTTGTAAGAGAGATAAATCTCGCTTAAGTTGAGTGCCGCCATTTGCGCTGCTTTTGTATTAGGAGACTCGGAAATAAACGCCTCAAAGCCCGCAACCTCGGTCCCGTAATCTTTCTGAAGATCACCAGAAGCTTTTTTTGCTGGATCAAATTTGGGAGCCTCTTTTTTGTCTTTAGCTTGATTCGCCATCACTTCCGCACGTGCGGCTTCTTCGTATCCACGCTTTTTCTCAGTATAGGCTTTTTCAAGAAGGAAGTACTTTTCTTGCTGAGTCACTTCCTTTTTCTCGGTCATGTAACTTGCGATAGAAGCACCCAGACCGATGACTACAAAAACCGCTACGGCCGTAATAACGATTTTTGAATGAGTTGTAGTCCAAACGAAACCTTCTCTGAGAGTCTTCGTGACCTGATCTGGAGATTTCAATTCTTCTTTAGAAAACTTAGTGCTCAAGATAATCCCTCGCTGTTAGCTGAATCAATATATGAGAAGTACTTTTCAATACTTACGAGAGAAGATTGTTCTTTGGTCGAGGCGAGATGTCAATAACGAAGGAGATTATACTTATGTGCGACTTTGCCAATGATGCAAAGTGCCTGAGTCACGAGAAGGCTGCTCGCGGACAGTCCATAGACCTCGTCCGAGAGCAGCGACACGATGAAATTAACGGTTATAAACTTCTTTCAACGTTGTGAAAGAGCGAGAAGACTTACCTGGATGACGTTGTTTCAAGCGACCGATCGTATTGATGCGCTCTTCAGCCAAACGGTCCGCAGCTGTGTGAGTCCCGATATTGTCACGTTTCGCAATTTCGTAAACTTTAAGAATGTTATCGTAAACGCGCTTTGTTTTTTCAAACGCACGTTCAGGCGAATATCCTTCAAGTTCGACAAATACGTTCATCAAACCACCGGCATTGATCACATAGTCTGGAGCGTAAAGAATACCAAGTTCTTTAAGCTGATCGCCATGGCGAGATTCTGCCAAAAGGTTGTTTGCTCCGCCAGCAATCACCTTTGTTCTAAACTTCGTAATTGTTTGATCGTTAACGATCGCACCCAAAGCACAAGGAGCCAAAATATCACATTCAGTGAATAGAATCTCGTCAGGAGAAACGGCCTTAGCACCATTTGCTTCCGCAACAAGCTTGGTACGGCTCATGTCGATATCAGCCACAGTGATGATCGCACCTTCTTCTTTAAGGTACTTCACCAAGTTGGAGCCCACATTTCCAAGCCCCTGAACAGCAATACGGATGCCCTTTAAAGAGTCTGTGCCAAATTTTTCCTTCGCAGAAGCCTTAATGCCCATCAAAACGCCGTGCGCTGTGTAGGGAGAGGGATCTCCGGAACCACCGAAATCTTTAGGAATACCAGTCACCCAAGGAGTCTCCATGTAAATGTGCTCCATATCCTGCACGCCAGTTCCAACGTCTTCTGCAGTAATGTATTTACCATTCAAAGAGTTTACAAACTGACCGAAGGCGCGGAAAAGACCTTCTGACTTCTGAGTTTTAGGATCTCCAATAATAACAGCCTTACCACCACCAAGGTTCAAACCGGCTGCCGCAGCTTTATAAGTCATGCCTTTAGACAAACGAAGAACGTCAATAAGAGCCTCATCTTCGTTTTTGTAGTTCCACATACGGGTACCGCCCAGAGCAGGCCCCAAAGAAGTGTTATGAATAGCAATGATCGCCTTCAATCCAACATGAGGGTCGTTACAGAAAACAACTTGCTCATGGTCTCCATGCTTAGAAATAAGCTCAAAAGTTCCCAACGTAGGCTCCTTCTTTTTGTAATTGCGAGGAGATCATGGGTCGTTTTGAGTAAAAAGACTAGCGTTAATGCGGCGAATTAGCGGATGAAGATGGAATCATGAAATAGCCCCCGAAAAACGTCGAGGGCTACTGTTGAAACTACATTTTTTCTGGAGCCGGAATCCCCAAGACAGCAAGGCCTTGTTTTAGAGTGATCCCCACGGCGGAACTCAAAGCCAAACGAGCTTCGCGAACAGCTTCATTCTTTTCTGTTCCGATAGGACACTCATGATAAAAGACGTTAAACTTTTTCGCCAACTCATACAAATAAGTGCAGATTGCCGCAGGTTTAAAGTTTTCCGCAGCCTGCGCCACGGAAGAATTAAATCCGAACAGCGCTTGCATCAATTGACGTTCCGAAGCGTGAGTTAATACACTCCAGTCTACTTTCGTCTGGGTTCGTGAAAATTTTCTCCCCAAGCTGGCGATGCGTGCATAAGAGTATTGAACAAAGGGGCCAGACTCACCATCCAGCTTCAGCCATTCATTCATATCAAAAACAATTTTCTTGTTTGTATCCATGCGAAGCATGCCATAAAAAATAGCACCTTTCGCCACCTGGCCCGCGATCATTTCGATATCTTCAGAAGACCACTCATTTTGATAACGACTTAAATAGGTCGTTTTAACATGATCTTCCATGCGATGAACCAACTCTGTCAAAGGAACGATATTTCCTTTGCGCGAACTCATAGCGCCATCTGGAAGCTCCACATAATTATACTGGAGATGAAAACAGTTTTTGGCCTGTTCAAAACCAAGAATATCCAAGACTCGGAAGACTTGTTTAAAATGCAATGCCTGGCGCATGTCGACGACATAAACACTCTTTTCGATGTGAACGTCTTCGAACTTATGTTTTGCTAAAAGCAAATCTTTGGTCGCATAAAGCCCGGTTCCGTCAGACTTCAAAAGCATACAGAAACCAAGATTCTCCGATTCCAAATTGTAGCCGATAGCACCCTCTGATTTTTGCAGTTTCCCTTGCTCGTAGAGGTCTTTCACCCATTGTGCCGAAGGAGAATCCATCTCAGACTCAAAATACCATTCATCAAAATGAACATCAGCCCAGGCATAAACCTTCTTCATGAGCTCGATGGACCATTCGCGAGTTTCTTTCCAGAGATCAAAGTAAGGTCCTGATTTAGATTCCAACTGACGAAGAATCTCGGTCAGTTCTTGTCTATTAATATCCTCATAAGAAGTCCCGACTTGATCTTCCAACAGAAGGTTTGCCTTAGAGTACATACGTCCCAACCACTCCCCTTTTCCCACTGCGGGAACAGGTTCTTGATTGTGTTTTTTCATATACCAAAGACATTTAGCGACGTGTGTTCCCATGTCACCGGGGAAGGTGGAGGAAACAATGTCTCGGCCACTGTAACGAAGCATGCGCACAATCGCATCACCCAGACAAAGATTTCTCATGTGTCCTACATGCAGCTCTTTGTGAGTGTTCGGCTGAGAATACTCGATCATCGTGCGTGGTGATTTTTCGACAAGCTGCTTCTTAAAAAAGCTTCCATCTAAAATCGTGTCGAGAATTTTATTCCCGTGGCAGGTGGAGGAAAAAGTGATGTTCAAATAGGGTCCCGCCGCCTGAATCTTTTCAATATTTGCGTCGGCAGGGAAATTCTGTGCAATCTCTGCTGCAATCTGAGGGGGGCCTTTTTTTAGAGCCTTAGCCAAAGTGAAGCAACCAAAAGCCAGGTCTCCCATTTCAGATTGAGGAGGCTCAACAAGCGCCTTGTAGATCTCTTCTTCGGAGAGGTTTTGTCCCATCTTTTGAATAGCTTCTGAAATCTTTTGTGTCGCTAAAAGGCGAATTGAGTCGTGCTTAATCATAGACCTTTCCAAAACCAGAGCACCGCAAGGGCCCAAAAAATACTAGTGAGAAGGATGACTATACTCATCTTCTTGTGAAAATTCAGGTCTTTTTTGAGTTGCCCAATTTCACCATAAAGCTCCGTTCGCTCCGTGGATAAAACCTGCAACTGAGACTGCAGTTGGGACGACAGATTTTCCATGCTTTCCGTGCGCTGCTGGCGCTCCAACTCAAGCTCTTGAAGAGCCTTTTGATGTAAAACCTGGGGATGCGTGCTGATGAAATATTGAGGCGTGAGCCCGGGAATCTTCTCGCGAAGAGCTAAATACCATTGCAAGGCCCTCCAAATATGAGGGGGAGCTTCATCGCCCTGTTTTGTCCATCGAGTCCAACTTGAGGGGTCGACCAAAAGAAGTTGGGCCATTTTGCGCTGAGAAAGGCCTAATTCCCCGCGAATTTCCTCTAAATTTCCAAGCTGTTTTTGGATGACCGAAACCTGAGCCTCATAATGCATCCTTAAAGACGTCTTTGATCGGGGCCCCAAATCCCCCTCAATAAACCCCTCGTCAAAGCCCCCTTTTTCAAAACTTTGAAGAGTCTGGTCTAGGCTGTCTTTTTCCATCAAGCCCCCTCTGGACTGTTGTTTTTCACAACATTTATATTGTTATATGCAATATAAAGCGTTGTATAATACAGATATACTCACAGATTCTCTTTTGAGGTGTCAATCTAAGTATTTGAAACCACAAAAGAATTGCGAAAGGCGTAGCCCTACACCCCCTTTTTCAAATTCGCCTAAAGCTTATAGTTATAAATTTTAGTATTAAATATATGATATTATTGGATATTTTATCTGAGATATTTTGCGACCCATCGACTGCCGCATCGCGACATTGATATACGCACTGTGTCTAAACTAATTATTTTATATATCAAGAGATTGGATGCGATGAGTCAATGAAATGACCTTGTCAAACCCACCTAGACTTTTCAATGATGGGATATGTCTACGGCACCTCGGTATCAACTCAACAAGAACAAATATCTACTCCC
>JAHRXB010000213.1 GCA_019104905.1 Bdellovibrio sp. | reverse complement strand
CAGCAGGGCTTCCTCAAGGTGCCATTGATAGCGCGATGGACTACGCCAAAAAACTTTCAAAGAAGGCTGAAGAGAAAGCGATTAAGCTGGGTGCTCTAACTACGGCGAGTGGTTTTGATGAAGGCGGTGGCAGTGGCGGCTCTGGTATGGGCTCGGGTCCCTCTTCTGATGACGACAGCTCTTCGTCACTGGCTTCGGCAGGCTCTGGCCTAGGCAAGGTCGGCCTTGACCGTGATCCATCCAGTCTTGCGGGAATGCAGAAAAACTATAACGGCGAACCCATTGGAGTGGCGGCGGATAGTATTTTCTTGATGATGACCCGTCGATATAAAGTCAAAGAAAGCCAAGAGTCCTTCTTTACGGATGCGGAGTTGGCTTTACAGAAATAGACAATCAGAGGCTTCGGTGTTTGCAGGAACAGCAGCTCCCGAGGCCACAATCACATTTTTTAGACGACAGTCCTTGCCAACGGAAGATCCCTTGCCAGCGACAAAGATTCCCTCCTTAGTGGTGGAGCTTTCGATCTTTGCACTCTCGGAAATCATTAAATACGATGACTCTGCTTTCTGAAATTTTATAGGCTCAGAAGAGAAATCATTCAGAGTCTGAAGCAGCACCTTCTTTTGAAAAGAGTCAGCTTCTGCAGTCAGATAGGTCAGGCATTGTTTTGTGGCGGCAATAAAGTCCTTTGGATTCCCAGTTTCAAACCAAGTACATTCAAAAGGGAAGGCTTGAACCAGCTCTCCTTTTTGAATTCCACTGGTCAACGCATCATAGAGAATGTTAGAAGGACCGGAAGGGGTGATGTAATTGTAGACTCTTTCCGATAGAATGAGCACGCCAATAAAGTGCCATCCCTTTTGACTTCCCGGGAATGCCGTTTTACCAAATCCCAAAACTTTTTGATTTGAATCAGCCCAGACGCCGCCAAACTCCGTTCCCACGCCGGGATAATCCATCACCATTAAAGTGGCCAAGGCTTGGGACTTACGATGTTGTTCAAGAGCCTTTTTTAATGCAGAAGGATCTTTGGGGAGTATGACTTCGTCAGCGTTCATCATCACGAAGTCACCACCACCGAGCAAATGTTCGCGCGCTTTGCCGATACCGCCACCGCTTCCTAAAATTTCTCCGACTTCATCTGAAAAATGCAGACTCTCACACTTCACCGGAAGGCTGTGGAAAAGTTCGTGGATTTTCTGAGGTAGGTGAAAAGTATTTACCACCAACTTACTGATTTCGATCCCGCGTAAAAAACCCAGCGAGTGTGCCGCCAGAGGAATTGTCAAAAATGGAATCGCCGGCTTGGGAAGAGTCAGCGTATAGGGGCGAAGGCGGGTGCCTTCACCAGCGGCGAGAAGCATCACGTTCATAGTGTTTCGTACTTTCTTTCTAAAGCACCAGAATCAATCAAAACGTCGGCAAAAACTTTATACTCAGGGAATTCATTAATGGCCTTGAGGACACGGCGAAGGGTTCCAGAGAGATATTTCAGATAACGACGGTCCTGTCGAAGATGATAGAAGCTGGCAAAACTTCCGCAGGCCTTAAAGCAGCGCTGAATGGATTGCAGTTCATAGATGTGATCGAAATGGTCTCTTGAGAAATCTTTGGGAAGATATTCTTTGGATCTTTCAAGATAGTAGTCGATCAAATTTTTGGCCATCACATCGGTCATATCCACATAGGAATCTCTCATGAGGCTTACCAAATCATATTGGATCGGACCAAGGCGAGCATCTTGGAAATCGATGACGCTCATTTGATCCAGCTTGATCATGAGATTGCGTGAGTGATAGTCGCGATGAGCAATTCTTTTGGGCTCCTGATCCAAGCGAGAGCAGATATCCAAGAAAATGTCAGAGACTTCTTTTTCTAAAGTTGGGCTGAACGGAAACTTCAGAACTCCAGAAAGAAGATTGTCCTTCCCATAGTTCATTTCCCATAAAAACTTTTCCGTGTCGAACTTGATTTTAAAAGCCGTGCAGTCGGATTTGTTCAAAGTTGCGGGATGATGAATTTTTACGATCTCGTCGATCGCCATTTGATAGAAGTCGAAGGCGGCGTCTTGATTCTGGCTTTCCCAGAATTTTCTTTCTAGCGTCAGATCGCCAAGATCCTCAAGAAGCACCAAACCTTCTTCCGGGGACATGGCGATGACCTGAGGAACATGAACGCCATTTTTTGCGAAATGATTTAGGACACTCAAAAAGGGGTAGTTGTCAGGTTGAAAAGGCTCCCATCTCATCAATACCCAGGATTGATGATCCAAAACGACGCGATAATAGCGACGGTTGGAGGCATCTCCCGCCAAAGAAAAAACTTTGTAAGAGTTTGAATTAAGGGAACGAGTTAAAAAAGGTATTAGATATTCATCATGAGTGACCATAAGAAAAATTCTCACAGACACTCATGTTATTTTCAAGAAATAAACTTTTAGGCGTCGAGAGGAGTATCTTTCATAAAAAATAACTCCAGGACTTCTTTTAGCCCCTGAGTCGTCAAAGGCGCACGATCGACCTCAAAGCAGTTCACAGAGAGTTCGTCCACCAGATTCGAGGCCAAAGAACTTTTGCCAAGTTCGGCCAGATTTGCCAATGAGCTAGTGATAATCAGAGGCTCTTCTGAAGAGCGTTCTTCTGCAATGTAGTCCATTAAAAGCTCTTGTTCTGCGGGATTCAAGTTCTCCACATTTTCCACGAAGATGGTCATGGCACCCATTTTGGCGATGTCCTGGGACGAGTGCAGTTGCGCTTTGATATCTTTAAAGGGGACAAAAGCCCAACGACTGGTCAGCTCATGAAGCTGCAGAGCTACTTTTTTGTTGGTGTTTTCGGATTTTCCTTCAAGGTGAATAAGATGAGAGATGAGCTCGCTAGCAGGACCTTCGTTGAGGTCTCCAGAGGTGTCATTTAGGATCTCATCAAGAGAGGGCAGAGCTTCTTCTCCAAATAGACGAACATTATCTAAATCAAGCTGTGCTTTATTGAGCTCAACAAGATTGGCTTCTTTTTGATCGAGATACCATTTATACATCGCGGGCTCTAAGGCCATGCGCACGAGCTGAGCAACTCCCTGACGTTTCTCTTCGTTGAGATCGTCCGCGGAGGGCACGACGGCGGTTCCTAAAATGGAACCGTTCACGCGGATTGGAATGTGAAGGTCACGCCCCCGCGTGAACACTTCCTCAGAGCCAAGCTCTGTGAGATCCATCAATTGACGAATCTGTAAACCCTTCCCATAGCGGCTGTTAAGAATTTGCTTCAATCGATTCACGAATGAGCTGTCCAATGTTGTCTGCATAACCACGTACCCCTTACACAAGGAGCCTCTATTACAAGACTGATGCCAGGGACTGGGGCATTTGAAATAGACCACTCATTTTAGGTGGTTAGGCCCTTTTTAAAAAAGAAAGAGGGCTTTGTGGAATCCTCACAAAGCCCTCTAAGTTTCGATCATTTAGGTAATTTCTTTAGGGTCGGTGCCGTTTTTAGCGAGCCAACTTTCTCTTATCGAGGCCATACTTTTCAACCTTCATGATAAGACCTGCGCGGCTGATGCCGAGCTCTTTGGCAAGCTTGGACTTGTTCCAACCTGTGCGGCGAAGACCCTCGCGGATCATTTCGCGCTCAAGATCTTCCAAGGCGTCTTTCAACTTACCTTGCAAACGGGAACCCTGAACTTTGTTCTTCTCGCCAGCTTCTAAAACTTTTGGAGAAAGAAGTTCTGCCATCAGCTTCGTTTCATCGCCGGAAAGAACACAAAGTCTTTCGATTTCATTTTGCAACTCACGCACGTTACCAGGCCATGGATAGTCGTAAAGCTTTTCCAAAGCGCGCTTCGTGATCTGACGTTTTGGTCCACCCTGTTGATCGTGGATCTTATTCAAGAAGAAATCCACGAGGAACGGAATGTCTTCTTTTCTTTCGCGAAGTGGTGGGACGCGAATGTTGATGACATTCAGGCGATAGTACAAGTCTTCCCGGAAGGTGCCTTGTTCAACCATCTCTTTCAGATTGCGGTTTGTCGCCGCCACGATACGAACATCTACTTTTCTTGATTCCGTTGCACCCACGGGCATGAAGGTTCCTTCTTGCAGAACACGCAGAAGCTTCACTTGCATTTGTGGAGACGTATCCCCGATCTCATCGAGGAAGAAAGTTCCTTTGTCGGCCATTTCAAAAAGACCTTTTTTGTCTTTTAGTGCGCCAGTGAACGATCCCTTCACGTGACCGAAAAGTTCTGATTCCAAAAGATTGTCATTGAATGCAGAACAGTTCTGGATCACAAAAGGTTTGTCTTTACGGTGTGAGTTGTAGTGAATTGATTTTGCGATCAACTCTTTACCTGTACCGTTTTCCCCTTGAACAAGAACTGTCGAGTCAGCGCCTTTGATTTTATCAAGAAGGGCGTACAAAGACTGCATGGGTTTAGATTTGCCGATCATGTTGTCGTACTTAAAGCGATTGCCAAGTTCTTTGTTGAGCTCTTTGATGCGGTCTTCACGAGACGTGATTTCTAGATGAAGGGTCACGATCTCTTGAGCCACAAGTTCGCACAACTCTGTAAAATGGGTGCGCTCTTGGTCGTCCAAGAATTTCAGTTTGCCCAAACATTTTTCAATCACTTCTCCAGACATACCGAAAGCGGCAAGACGCTCACGGATCTCACTCATGCGTGCTGTGAAGTTGGCTTCACGGAAGAAGCCCATAGCCACAACAGTTCCGACGCAGTCGTTGTCAATCATGATTGGGAAGATTCCAACATCAAATCCGACGATGTCCCACTTGCGCAGGCTGTAGCGATTTTGAGAGGTGCGAAGATCATCCAAAGATTTCGTAACGAGCTCGGCGATGCTCGCTTGGCCAGCTTCTTTTTTTACAAGAGCGTTAATGGCTGGGTTGTTGAAGGTGACTTTATCAGAGTCATATCCTCTCAGGGCTCCGCGCTCGTCTGTAAATACAACGTCAATGTTCCACCACGCGCTGAGAATATGTTTGAGCTTATTAATAACATGTATATGTTCAAACTCATCCCAATTAATCATAAATAAGTCCTTTCAGTGACGTAAAAGTGTCGATACTTTTATCGTCAAGAAAGTAGACGAACTTTAGGAGAGTGTCTAAAAACCAAGCAAACCTAGACCAAGGACCTGTAAACTAGGTGTGCTGAAGGCTGTGGAAGCGGAAGTATTCGCCCTGTTGGCTTAATAGATTCGAGTGAGTCCCAATTTCAGCAATCTCGCCGTTTTTAAGCACAACGATCTTGTCGGCTTTTTGGATGGTCGACAATCTGTGGGCAATTACCAAAGCGGTGCGGCCTTCCATCAGGTGATCCAAACCCTTTTGGACTTCAATTTCACTGGCCGTATCTAACGCACTGGTGGCTTCGTCCAGAATGAGGACGGGAGCATCTTTAAACATAGCTCGGGCAATGCTAATGCGCTGTTTTTCCCCTCCGGAAAGAAGGTTCCCGCGGTCTCCGACACGGCTTTCGTATCCTTGAGGCATTCTCAAAATGAAATCGTGGGCGTTAGCCAATTTTGCCATCGCCATGACATCAGCGCGATTGCGCGAATAGTCCCCCGCCCAAATATTTTTTTCGATGGTGTCACTGAAGAGGAAAACATCTTGAGTGACCAGGGCAATGTTGCGACGCAGTTCCTTGAGATTGATGTCTAGAATATTAACATCATCAATAAGAATTTCTCCGGAGGTCGCATCAAAGAAACGCTCCAGAAGGTTGACGATCGTGGATTTTCCACTGCCACTGGCGCCAACCAGAGCCACGACTTCCCCGCGGCGAATTTCAAGGTTGATATTTTTAAGAATAAGATCTTTTCCATAGGAAAAGCTGACATTCTTATAGGTGATTTTTTTCCAGTCTTTGGGAAAAGGTTTGTTGATCGGACTCTCGGGAACTTCAGAAGGATCTTCGATGATCGCAAAAATTCGTTGCACGGAAATAGTGACTTCTTGGATACGGACGTAAGCTTCTTGAAAGCGTTTGATGGGCTGATTGATCATTAAAAGTGAGGTGATAAATCCAATGAAGGTACCGGGTGTCGAGCGGCCCGCCGCCACCTCATAACTTGTATACAGCAAAACTCCGAGAACGATGACTGTTGCAATAAATTCAGTCGCCGGGCCCGCAGCTTCTTGGCGCTTATAAACTGTCTTACGAATATCGAGGTATTTATCAGAATCTTTGATAAGGCGATCGGCCATATCATTTTCTAGATTGAAGGATTGGATAACTCGAACACCATCAAGACTTTCTTTGATGGTCGAAGTCATGTACTCCATGGCATCACGTTCTCGCGGAATGTACTTGCGCATGCTTCGTGAGATGGACTTCAGAATGCCGCCCACGATCGGAACCATCAATAGAGTCGCCAGGGTCAGCTTCCAATCGATATAAAAAAGATTTCCCAATAGAAGTAAAAACAGAAGCGGATGTAAGAAGATATCGGCCACAACACGCAAACCATCTTGAATGGTTCTGATGTCGTTGAGAATACGACTGATCAAGCCTCCCGATCCCGCCGCGTAGTTGTTGTGAAAGCTTAAGTTTAGACGCATAAACTTCTGCTGAAGCTTCTGGCGAATGCTTTGTACAACACACTCTGCGATATAGTTCATGAGATAGATGTGATAGTAGCGACCCAGCGCCGTGACCAAGGCCAGACCCAGCATGATAGGGACAAGTCTTAAGATTTCTTGGTGGTTGGAGGCCGAAAGGGCGTCAAAAAGAGATTTTGTCAGTAAAGCGACGCGAGCCGAGGCTAAGGCATAAGCAACCCCCGTGATGGCGATAATGATGATCGTCTTTTTGTGGGGTTTGAGTTCTGCAACGAGCTTTTTAATTTCAACTAACATTCTTATTTCCCATTTGAAGTCGCGGTATGCTCTTCTAGGTAACGTTTGAGGTACTGTCCGGTCAGGCTCTTTTTGACCTTCATGATATCTTCCGGGGACCCTTGCGCTACGATGTTACCGCCCTTTTTACCCGCTTCAGGTCCGAGGTCAATAACATAATCAGAGCCACGAATCACATCGAGGTTGTGTTCAACCACCACGACGCTGCCGCCGGTCTCAATTAATTTATTAAGAACCTTCATCAACAACTCAACCTCCCGGAAGTGGAGGCCGGTGGTGGGCTCATCCAGAATATAGAGGGTTGATTTTTGCTGAACCTGGGAAAGTTCTTTTGCGATCTTCAGACGCTGAGACTCCCCACCGCTCAGTGAGTTGGCGGGTTGGCCCAGTTGTAAATAATCTAAACCCACTTCTTTCAAGACACTCAAAGGTTTGCGAATATTAGGGTGAGCAACAAAGAAATTCATCGCTTCATTCACGGTCATCGAAAGAATTTCGTGAATATTCTTGTTCTTATATTGGATCTCTAAAATCTCGGGACGATATTTCTTTCCATCGCAGACGTCACAAGGAATAACGACGTTATCCATGAACATCATGTCGATTTCTTCAAAGCCAGTTCCTTTACACGCCGGACAGCGTCCGCCATCGACGTTCAAGCTAAAGGTGCCTGGAGTGTAGCCGCGTGCTTGAGCCTCAAGTGTCGTGGCCATGATGGTACGGATGGCATCGAAGGCCTTCAGATAAGTGATCGGTGAGCTGCGGGCAGATTTTCCGATCGGAGATTGATCAATCAACAGGACATTTTTAATATGGTCTACGCCATCTAATCCCGCGTAGTCCTGAGCCGGAAGGTAATCTAAATCCAAAGCGCGAGCCAAGGCCGGGTAGAGAGTCTTCGTAATCAAAGTTGATTTTCCTGATCCACTGACTCCGGTGACGGCGACCAACCTATTTAAAGGAATGACCACATCCAAGTTCTTTAGATTATGCCCCTTCGCACCTTTGAGTTCGATTTTGACTTTGTAGCTTTCAACATCAACGGGTCGTACCACACGTAGTGGACTCCAGTTTTTCGTGGGCTTTAAGTACGGAACGGTGTTGGACTTCTCGTAGTTGTAAAAGTCTTTTGTGGTTCCCGAGTAAACGACTTCTCCGCCGAGATACCCAGAACCAGGACCCATCTCTATGATGTGTTCACTTGACTTAATAACATCGTGATCATGCTCTACGATCACCAGAGTATTGCCAAGTTCTTTGAGGTCTTTCAAAATAGAGATGAGACGATCATTGTCGCGAGGATGAAGACCCACGGTGGGTTCATCTAAGACGTAGAGAGCTTGAGAAAGTCCCATCCCTAATTGGTTCGCAAGAATCAAACGTTGATATTCCCCGCCAGACAGGGTCCGAGTTTCCCGATTCAAAGAAAGATAGTGGACTCCCACGCGCATCAAGAACTCAAGACGCGAGCGAATTTGCTTTAACACTTCTCCGGCGACTTCTTGCTGATGGGTCGAAAGCTCCAATTTCATAAAAAACTGGTGCAGTTCTTCAATGGTGACCGACGAAAGATCATTAATATTCGAGTTCGCGATCAATACATGATTGGCTTCAGTGCGCAGTCGTGCGCCTTTGCAAGTCGGGCACAGAAAGGGGCTGCGAAAGCGGGAAATGAACACGCGCACGTGCATTTTGTATTTAATCTGATCCAGATATTCAAAAAGACCACGAACCCCGAAGAACTCTTTATCCCCATTCCAGATTACATCGCGATGAGCCTTAGGAAGATCTTTCCAAGGAGTATGCACGTCGATCTTATTCTTTTTGCAATAGCTCAAGAGCTGTTTTTTCTCATGGGCAGCGCTGGGCATCCAAAAAGGACTTAAAGCTCCTTGCGCTAAACTCATGTTAGAGTTAGGAATTACTTTTTCTTCGTCGATATCCAGAATATTTCCAAACCCTTTGCAGGTGGGGCAGGCCCCTATCGGAGAATTAAAACTAAAAAGCTTCGAGCTGATGGGTGGCGGTGTGTAGCCGCAGACAGGGCAGGAAGCTTCTTCACTGACTTGAAGACGTTGTCCTTCGGTCGTTAGGATTGTCGCTTTTCTAGAGATAAGAGTTGTGTTGTATTTGATGCTGGCTTCGTAGGCTTGAGTCAAAGAGTCAGCGATACGTCCGCGTTCATCCTCATTAAAGCTCATGCGATCAATGACTAGATAGAAGGTTTCTTTGGGCAGTCCTTTTTTGATCGCGGCAGCATCGCCGATTTCGACGACCGTGCCCATTTCGGCTTGAGTTATTCCGCCCGGGGCGGCAACGACAACTTCCGGAGTTGTTTTTTTGGTGGCTTTTTTGCCGGTTGTTTTTTTTGTCGCCGCTTTGACAGAGGGTTTCGATTCACTTTCTTTAGGAAGATAGATACGAAGATAACCATCCTGCAAAAGCAGAGAGTGCAATTTCTTTCCTTGAGCGACACGTCCTTCTTCTGTGATTTCCACCAGAATATAGCCACGTTTCCCAGTGAAACTTTGAATGACCTTATCCGTGGCTTCGGTGACACTTTCCTTTTCTGTAGGACAATGGTGTGTCGGGCAATACGACTTTCCGATCTTTTCAAACAACAAACGAAGATAATCGATAATTTCGGTTGTGGTCCCGACGGTGGAGCGAGAGCTTTTAACGGTATTTTTTTGTTCGATCGAAATCGCCGGTGGAATATTGCTAATGCCCTCGATATCAGGCTTGGGGGCTTTATTTAAAAACTGTCGCGCATAATTGGACATGCTTTCAATAAAGCGACGCTGTCCTTCGGCGAACAAAGTTTCGAAGGCCAGGGACGACTTCCCGGAACCACTGGGACCACAAATAACCGTCATAGAGCCAACGGGAATTTTGACCTCAATGTTCTTTAGATTGTTTTGTTTCACCCCCCAGAGGTGAATATCTTTCATTCAGAGAGATCCTGTTTGTAAAAGTCTGTGGCATCTTCCGAGTTGCCGTTGGAAAGAGTGGGCTCTGTTCCTTCAACAAAAGCCTGGCGAAGAATTTTCTTCGTTCCAGCGGAAGCGAGCTTTCCGGTTTCGCTGTCAATGTTAGCAAAGACAATACCTTCGGGCACCGGGAAAGTCATCTGAGGAAGTCCTTCGTGAGCCGCTTTCATGTAATCTACCCAAATAGGTAACGCCGCCCGCCCTCCGACTTCGCCTTTACCGATGCTCTTTTCTTTGTCAAAACCCACCCAGACTCCTGTTGCAATTTGGGGGCTGTAACCGATAAACCACGCGTCATAGTAGTTGTTGGTTGAGCCGGTTTTCCCAGCGACTTCGCGCCCAACAGCACGCGCTCGACCCCCAGTTCCTCCGGGATCTTCAACAACGCCCTTTAAGAGTGTTGTCATCACATAGGCGGTCGTAGGACGAATCAACTGATCAGGATCTTGGAAGAAGATGTTCTCATCAGGCTTTGTATTTTTAGAGTTCTTTTTGGGTTCGGCCTGTTTATCAGCTTCATTAAGGCTTTCAAGATAAGCTTTGCGGCGCTGTTCAAAGTCCTCAGAGATCGCGTTAATCTCTTTTTCAAAGCGACTGTCCAAGGTGACTGTTTGCAACAGGGCCTTTCCGTTGGCATCTTCAACCTTGTGAATAAGCATAGGAGAAATGCGCTTTCCTAGGCGACCAAATTCGGCAAACACCTTTGTCATTTCATAAAGCGTGACACTGCTGGAACCCAAAGCCAACGTGAAGTCGGGATTCAGGGGGCTGTAAATACCAAGGCGTTTTGCATAATCCATCGCCCAAGGCACTCCAAGGTCTTCTATAATTTTGACTGTGGGAATATTTAATGATTTCACCAGAGCGTTTCGGAAGAGAATGTCTCCGCCAAAACTTTTTGAGTGATTCGAGGGTTTCCAAACTTTAGGATCCCCTTGTCCTTCAGAGTCATCTGCGGAGCCACCTTCTTCATACACAATCGGAGCATCCATAATTGGAGTCGCTGGCGTATAGCCTTTATCAAGAGCTGAGGCATAGACGATGGCCTTAAATGCCGAGCCCGTTTGGCGAGGTGCTTGGATGGCGCGGTTGAATTCGCTCTTTGCAAAGTTAGAACCTCCGACCATGGCAAGAACATCCTGATTGTCTTGATCAAAGGAAATAAGCGCACCCTCAACCTGGGGTTCTTGGTCTAACTCCAAAGCCAGGTGTTTATCAAATTCCGGAAGATTCTGAGGGGCTTGTTTTTTCTTCGAGGGGGACTGCAAACGATTGGAAGCGAATTTATCGCCAACAACCTTCACAAGGATGACATCGCCTTTTTTCAGGGCGTCCGAGGGTTTTTTGATCGCTGCCAGATCCCAGCGCGCTTCGGTGTCGGGCTTTCGAGCCCAAGTCATGGAATCAATGTCGATCAGTCCACGGGTTTCAGGCAATTCCACGTAAACCAGTCCCAAGGTGTCATCGACTTTTTGTACGACCCCTTGAACGCTGTCATTGAGTTTGATGTAAGGGGGAAGAAGGGGGTGTTCCTTGCTTGCCTTCGCATCTTTGGTCGGAACAATATCCGCAAATTTTCCTTCGGGAAGAATGGTTCTTTCAGGAGTATAATCCGAAACCAACTTTTTCTGAGCTTCTTTGAGGAACTCCTTGATGTCTTCTTCATTGCTAAGGTTCTTCAGAGGCCCCCGATAGCCCTGGCGTTTATCTAATGCTTTGAGGCCGGCAAGAACGGACTCTTGAGCGGCCAATTGTTTGTTGAGATCAAGACTGGTGTGAATACGGAGACCTTTATCAAGAACCATGTCCTCACCCAGTTGAGTGACGAGGAGCTGACGAACGGTTTCAAGAAAGAAGGGAGCGTACTCTTCATAATTCTCGCGAACATAAACTTTGATGGGTTCTTTGATCGCGGCCTCAGCTTGTTCTTTACTGATGAAACCTACGTCTGCCATGCGACGAAGAACATAGATTTGTCGTTCTTTTGCTCTGAGAGGATTGCGAACGGGGCTGTATCCACTCGGGGCTTGCGGAAGACCGGCTAAAATCGCCATCTCGGGCAAGGTCAGTTTACTGACTGGTTTGCGATAGTAGGTTTGGGCAGCCTGCTCGATGCCGTAGGCTCCCTGACCGAAGTAAATCTGATTTAAGTAAAGATACAGAATGTCTTCTTTGCTGAGATTTTTTTCCATCTCAATAGCTAAAAGAATATCGCGCAACTTTCTGGTCAGAGTTTTTTCCGAAGACAACAGCAACGTTTTCGCTACCTGTTGTGTGATGGTTGATCCCCCTTGAACAGATCGACCGGCCCGCAAGTTCGCTAGCGCCGCACGAAAAATTGCCTGAGGGTTGATTCCTTTGTGTTGGAAGAACTGATCGTCCTCGGCGGCCAGGAAGGCATTGACGATGTCTTTGGGAATCTTTCCGTAGGGAACGAGTGTTCTGCGCTCGCGAAAGAACTCACCAATCTTCTTTCCATTTCGATCATAAACCTGACTGACCAGCAGAGGTTGATAGTCTTTAACGGTGATAAGTTGAGGAAGGCTGGCTTGGACAGACTTGATGATTAAGTAAGCGCTGAGGATACCAATGAGGCCGAGGGCAAAGAAAAACAGCAGGATCTTTTTTAACACTGTGGGGGGCTCCTTTAACAAGCCCCCATTCTAACAGTGTGAACGGAGAGGGTCTAGGGACACTAGGCCGAAGACGAGGTCGAGAATCTATCGACGACCTGAGGTTTTTCCGTTGTACGCTTTGACCTTTTTCTCTACGACGCCTTTCAGTTGTGGGCACGCCGAGAGGTCTGGGTTGCTAGAAATGCTCTCAAGGATGTTCACTTGAGCTGAGATTTCACTGGAAGCATCCGCAGGACTGTACTCAGAACCACGTTTTGGAGCAGGGCCTAAACTCATCAAAGACTGGTTGGCGCGATTGAGTGCGGCCTGCAAGCTGGCGCTCTTTGCTGCGAGAGTTTTTAGATTCTCTTGCATTTTATTATAAGCCGCCTGCATTTGTTGTTGAGAACGAGTTCCTAGATCGATCACGCTTTGAAGGGCGTCACTTTTCTCTTTTTGTGAAGCTTGCTTCATTTCTTCAAGTTGTGTGGAGGCCAAATTCAAACTGTTTTGGATCTCATCCATGTTCGATTGAGCGTCGTTGATTTGCTGGTTGATCTCTTCTTGCTCTTGGCGCTTGGATTCATTCAAGGCAACACGTTGTTGATCAAAGGCGCTCATGCAATCATTGTAGATATTGATAAGCTCCGTTTTTTTCTGTTTGGCTTGAGCGATATGATTGGCGCTGGTCCCTGAAGAAACACTATCGTAGGATTTTTTGGCTTCACTCACGGCCTTCATGCAGGCTCTTTTACCAGAGGCATCGGTCATCGCGATCAGCTTGAGGGCCTTATCGCGCTGAGACTGAATTAACTGGCCACGAAGTTTTAGAACCTCTGCAGATCTTTTGCGGATTTCTTCTTTAGCTTGGTTTTGGCTATTATTGAACTCAGCAATGCGCTGACGCTCTTTTTCGCCAATCTCAAGTTCCTTCTTTTTATAGTCCTCTTGAGCCTTGGTTAAAGATTCCTGAATATCTTGAACTTGCTTGTTGTAGTCGTCTTGGATTTTGGCCTTATCATCATTTAAGTCAGCCAGATCCTGCTCGATGTCTTTGATTTCTTTTTGAATCTTATCCTTATCTTGGAAGTAGTCGCGCCCGCCCTGTTGTGGACAAGCACTGCCGATTCCAGCAGTGCTTCCTGCGGGAAGGCCCAAGGCGGTAGCAAATACCGAAACGGAATCAAAAGAATCTTCTCCCGACGTCGCCGCGCAAGACTTGGCTTTACTTACGCAGTCGGCTCCCAAGCCCGCTTTGCGGCAGGACTCGGCAATTTTAGTTTCGGCTTGTTTGTAGTCATTTTCAGCATTTCTGCAAAGTTCGCGGCGTTCACGATCGCGGCGGTTGCGCTGTTCCTCTTCGTGAGCTTTTTTTGCCTCTTCACCTTCAAGGCGAAGCACAGTTTCAGACTCAGCCCAGGCCTGGTGAGGAAATCCCAAGGAAAGAGAAGTAGAAAGGATTGCTCCCGTCAGAGTGTTGATAAAGATTTTGACAACTGTCTTGTGGGTTTTGCCTGAAATCTTATTCATTTGAGTTCCTCCCCGATGATAATAGATGGTGCAATACCAGTACCAATTATCGGCAGGGATGAACAAAAGGTTTACATCTCATTTTGAGACAGCAGGTGCTATTGGACAGCGCTTCCGCAATGAGCGCACTTACGTGCTTTTAAAGGAATAGAAGAGAGGCATTCGGGGCACTCTTTGGTATTGGGTGCTGGCGGGGCCTCTTCTTTTTTAAGCTTATTTGCCATGCGAACAATCAGAAAAATGGCGAAACCAACAATGAGGAAGTCGATCACGGCATTGATGAAGAGACCGTAATTTAAAGTGGCAACGCCAGCCTTTTTGGCAGCCTCAAGAGTAGGATAGGCTTCACCATTTAAAACCACAAAGAGATTGGAGAAATCAATTTTTCCAAGGGCAAGACTAAGAATGGGGGTCAGAATGTCGCCGACAAAGGAGGAAACAATCTTTCCAAAGGCGGCTCCAATGATAATCCCCACCGCCAAATCCAGAACATTTCCACGCATGATAAAGGTTTTAAACTCTTTGAACATTGTAGTGATCCTTTCTTAGAATTTTGCGACGAGGTTCATTGTACTCGTAGTTGTCGAGTACTTACCGCCGGCCGCTGGCAAATTTTGATATTGTAATAGATAAGCAAGCTTCAATGAAAAGACCGAGTTCAACATAACATTTAAAGAGGCCTCTGTGTTGACCAAATAGGCATCTGTATTGGTGAAGTTCGGAAGATACTCTGCCCAGTATCTAAACGACAAAGTTTTATCCATAGACTTGTTAAATTCCGAGAAAAGACGACCTAGATTGTCATGAGTCGTACCACCGACAGTCGGTAATGTTTTTTGGTAACGATAACCGGCCTCGAGGAACCAATTCATGTCGTCACTTTTAATCAGAGAGTATTTAAGACCCGCATCTGTAGAATCCCTTTGGATGTAACCATTGTAGATGTCGCTTTCTGCTTTTTGCCCCACAAAGACACCGAAGTAATCTGTCAATTCGCGTTCATAGCGAACTCCGGCCTCCCAGTTGCGAGCACTTTCGACACCGTTAGAATCTGTTTTTAGATAGCGGCCCGAGGCGGTGTAAACATTCTTATCCTGTGTGAAAACCGTTTTGGCTTTGGCGTTATAGCTCTCTGAATTGTTGTTGCCACTGACAATAACCCCACCGGCCTCGGCTTCGCCAGAGAGGGGCTCAGCGGAAAACGCCGACGTAGAGAATAAAAAGGTCCATGCGCCTAAAACGTACAACAACTTCTTCATAGTTAAATCTCCCTGAATTTACAGATAATGACTCTAGTTTTAATTGCTCATGACTCCAAGAAAAATTTGATGAGCCAAGGAAGAAATTCTGATAGTGTGTCGTCTGATCATTTTTTCTTTCAAGAGGTTCGTGACAGTGCAAAAAGGCTTCAATTCAGACATCACGGTGCGAGGACAAAAGTACCACGTGCAGACAGAAGATTGGGGTTTGCAAAATCCGTATTTGGTCAGTCGCATCTTTTGCAATGGGGCTGTGTTAAAAACCATCAAGACACCCTACGAAACGGTTCTCAAGATGGGATCTAGTCAGACCGAAGAAGCAATCAAGCTTGCCCTGCGTCGTCAACATTCCACGATTATCGACACCTTAATGGCAGGTGGGACCCCCTAGGCGCCTTTAGAAAATGCAATTCTAATGAAAACCTCGACTTGAGGCGAGTACTCATCTTCCTTGCTCTTTCATAAGATAGAAAGATGATTGAATTCTCTCATGTCTATAAGACTTATCCAGGCCCGGTTCACGCTTTAAAAAATGTCGATCTGCGAATCGACAAAGGTGAGTTCGTTTTTCTGACGGGTCCGAGTGGGGCAGGTAAAACAACCTTGTTCAAAATGATTTCGGCCTACGATACGGCGACCTCGGGAGACGTGAAGGTGGCGGGGCACGATCTTCTTTCCATAAAGAATACGCAAATCCCCTTGTTCAGAAGAAAAATTGGTGTGGTCTTTCAAGACTTCAAACTTCTCAAAGATCGCACGATCTTTGAGAATGTGGCTCTGCCATTGATTGTTCGTGGCGACAAGGCCCCCGCTATTCAACGCCGGGTCTATGAAGTTTTGGAACAAGTGGGTCTTGCTCATAAACACGATCAATACCCCGAGTTTGTTTCCGGAGGGGAACAGCAAAGAACCGCGATTGCCAGAGCCATTATACATCAACCCGGCGTCTTGATTGCCGATGAGCCGACTGGAAATTTAGATCCTCGCTTGAGTGAAGAAATCATGGATCTTTTAGAAAGAGTTTGTGCCCAAGGGACGACGGTCTTTGTGGCCACGCATGATCACGAAATGGTGAAAAGAAGAAACAAACGAACCCTTGAACTTCGCGACGGCATGATTGTGGG
>JAHRXB010000185.1 GCA_019104905.1 Bdellovibrio sp. | reverse complement strand
GCGTGAGGGGAAAAAATATTCAGACGTGTGGTTGAGTGAGTTGATTTGGCGAGACTTTTTTATGCAAATACTTTGGCATTTTCCTCACGTCGAAAAGCAGAGTTTCAGACCGGACTATGACAAGATCGCTTGGCGTTCCTCAAAATCTGACTTTCAACGATGGGCCGAGGGGATGACCGGGTACCCTCTGGTGGACGCGGGAATGAGAGAACTTAACAATACGGGGCATATGCACAATCGGGTGCGTATGGTCACCGCCAGTTTTTTATGTAAGCATCTTTTAATTCATTGGCATGAGGGCGAAAGGTATTTTGCAAAAAAGCTTTTAGATTTCGATTTGGCGGCCAATAATGGCAACTGGCAGTGGGCTGCGGGATCTGGTTGTGATGCGGCTCCTTATTTTCGTATCTTTAACCCTGAGGCGCAGGCCGCTAAGTTTGATCCACAGATGGAATACATTAGAAAGTGGGTGCCTGAAGTGGGGACGACCAAATATCCTCAACCGATGATTGAACATGCTGAGGCTCGTGGGCGTTGTTTACAAGAATTCACCAAGGCATTAAAGAAATAGAGGACGTTTATGAAGATTCTTATGACGGGAGCCACAGGACTGATTGGTCGCGAAGTGGGCAAGATCCTAGCTCAAAAAGGGCATGAAATTCTGGTGGTCAGTCGCAATGTTGCCAAAGCCAGGGAAGTGCTGCCCTTTCCCTGTGATATTATTGTCGGGGATTTAAACGTAGGCCCTCTCAAAGATGAAAGACTCAAATCGATCGATGCGGTGATCAACCTGATGGGAGAGCCCGTTGTCGGAGCCCGCTGGTCTGAGAAGAAAAAAGAGAGCATCTATAACTCTCGAGTCATGGGAACCCGTCATCTTATTGCCAGTCTTTCGTCGTCGGTACAGACATTTATTTCCGGTTCTGCCATTGGTTTTTATGGAAGTTGTACTGATGAGGTCTTGTATGAAGATCACCCCGCAGGACAAGATTTTTTAGCGAAAGTCTGTGTCGATTGGGAAAAAGAGGCGGGATCCGCTCCGGGAAGAAAAGTCTTCGTTCGAACCGGGGTTGTTCTGGCTCAGGAGGGCGGAGCTCTTGATCAAATGTTATTTCCTTTCCGCGCCGGAGTGGGCGGTGTTTTGGGCGAGGGCAAACACTGGATGAGTTGGATCCATCTCAAGGACATCGTGGGAATTTTTGTTTTCGCTCTGGAAAATCCCAAAGTCCAAGGGGCGATCAATGGAGTGGCTCCATTGCCCGTCACAAACAAGGAGTTCTCAGAAACTTTAGTGCGCTCGTTGGGACGGAAGCTGGGCCCCGGGATTCCCGAGGTCGCCTTGAAGCTTTTGTTTGGAGAGGTCTCTCAAGTGATGTTGTCCTCCATTAGGGGAACTGCGGAAAAAATTGAATCTGAGGGATACCAGTTTCACTTCAAAGAGCTGTCCGAAGCGTTGGCGGAAATCTGCGCTCCCTTCAAGGCGGGGGAGGAGTTTTTTTATGCGGAGCAATTTGTTCCCGAACCGCCAGAAAAGATATTTTCATTTTTTCAAGACGCTCACAATCTTGAAAAGATCACTCCGCCGACTTTAAATTTTCATATCGAACGGATTTCCACGCCTGAAGTTAAGCAGGGGACTTTGATTGATTACCGTCTGAAGATTCATGGTGTTCCCGCGGCTTGGAAGACCGAGATTGATGAGTGGCAACCACCTTATAAATTTGTCGACAATCAACTGCGGGGACCCTATCGGCTGTGGCACCACACTCACGAATTCCGGCCCTTTTGTGGTGGAACTCTTTTGGTGGATCGCGTGCGTTATCGTCTGCCACTGGGGTATATCGGCTGGTTGATGGGGGCCAACTTCGTCCGTCAGGATGTGGAAAATATTTTTGCGTTTCGCAGGAAGTTTATCTCCAAAAACTGGCCGTTTTGACCGCGCAACAATCTGAGGGGCCGAGATCTATTGTTTATTGCGAAGCTCGCGAAGATAAGTGAACTGTTGAAGACTGCGAGCCAGCAGGAACGGATTGACTCTCTTTTCAATGTGCAGTTTCAAGGGAACACTGGGCAGCTCCATGCTGCGGCGATGGATCAGTTCGTTTTGGTAGATATCCAGATTTTCATCATCTCCTGTGATCGGCGAGTCGTCCAAATTGCTTAGCATTTTACAAAACTGCAAATTCATCTCGGTGTATTCATGGGTGCAGTAGATCAAAGTTTCAGGCGGCAACTCCTTGATTCGTTGAAGACTTTCATACATCTGCTGGTAGGTGCCCTCAAACAGTCGCCCGCAGCCCAAGCCAAAAAGAACGTCGCCTGAGAAGAGCCATTTTTTTTCGGGCTGCCAATAGGCGATATGCCCCAGGGTGTGCCCCGGAAGCTCTAGGACTGAAAAAGAAAGATTTCCCAAGGAGATCCTATCGCCCTCATGCACATAGTGATCGGCGAAGGGAATTTGATGTTTATTCTTAAGGGGAGCATAGACGGGGATAGAAAATATGTTTTGGAGTGTGCGAACTCCGCCAATATGATCGTTGTGGTGATGGGTTAACAAGATGCCCTTTAATGACAGGTTATGTTCTGATAAATAGTCTTGTACGCAAGAGGCTTCGCCTGGATCGATCACCAAAGCTTCCCGCTGGGTCTCGTCGACGAGGACGAACACATAGTTGTCTTCGAAAATGGGGAGGAGTTCGACTCGTAATACAGCGGGTGTCATGGAACCTCATTCATCACTTACCAATGATACACATTCTGCTCTGAGTTTGCCCGTAAGAACAAGACTTAGGTGGGTTTGATTGATAGCAATATCTGGCCTTGGTGTGGTCTGAGCTTTGCTCTAAAATAAAATCTTCTATGAAGATAAAAGTTGAGCTGGATGGCCGTGATTACATTGAAGTTGAATGTGAGGGGACTCCTCAAGCTCCGGGGGAAGTTCGTAAAGTGTCTATATTGGGTTGTGCAGAGTTTATGGAGATGATTCAGAAAATGCGCCGTCATTTTGGTGCGAATTTGGCAAAGTGGCCGATTCCTGAGGGACACGATCATTCCAGTTTGTTGTTGAAAGAAATGATTTTAAAACTGCGTGGGCAGTGGCAGTTCCCGTATCACGAGGATGAACTTTGTCATTGTCGGACGGTCCCGACGCACACGGTGGATCAGGCTATTATTGCAGGGGCTCACACTCCCGAAGTGGTGACTCGTCAAACCTCGGCCAGTACGGCCTGTGGAACCTGTCGTCCTGAGGTTCAGAAAATTATCGATTATCGTTTGGGAAAACAATCCGCGTAGAGAGTCCTTAGGATCCTTTTTTGGGATCTTTCCCCGTCAGATCTTCTGTTATTTTTTCAGGAAAACTTCCGTTTTTTAGATAGTAGTCTAAAAAGGGACCGATCTTTCTGCGGCAGGATCCTCCACAGGGGCCCACTCCGGCTGACGTAGTATCAAAAATATCATTGAGTGTTTTGGCGCCATCGCGAATGGCGTCTTCAATAGTCTGACGACTTACGTTGTTACAGCGGCAGATAATTTCGGTCTTCTTCTTCACACCCATACCCCATAGTAATGCTGTGCAATGCAAAAAGGTACGGCGTACCCGACGAAGGTGCGGTGCGTTATGGCGCATTGATAAGTGGGGTAGAATCCGGTAAAACAGGTGTCCTTCTAACACTGGAGAAGAAATGGCTACTATTGATAAACTTCCTATGACTATTCGCGGAAAAGCAATGCTTGAGGCGGAGCTCAAGAAGCTGTTGTTAGAAGAAAGACCTTCTGTCATTCGCGCTATTGAAGAGGCCCGCGCTCAAGGGGACATCTCTGAAAATGCAGAATATGAGTCTGCTAAAGAACGCCAGGCGATGATTGAAGGGCGTATTGCTGAAATCCAAGGCAAACTTGCCGGTGCGGAAGTTATTGATACGTCTGCTATTAAGGCCGATCGCATCGTGTTCGGCGCCTTTGTCGCCATTGTGGACACTGAAACCGAGGAAAAGTTCAACTATCAGATCGTGGGCGTGGATGAGTCTGACGTGAAAAAGGGAATGATCTCTATTCTTTCTCCTTTGGCGCGGGCTTTGATTGGCAAAAAATCCGGCGACACAGTGACGGTGCAAAGCCCCAAGGGCGATAAAGAATTCGAAATTCTTTCTTTCGATTATAAGTAATTTTCTTCGAAAAGACATTGTCGGTCCATGGTTCTACCTGTGACAATAAACCATGGACTCGCGCAGACGCTCTTTATCAGATAAACATCTCATCGCAGAACAACCCGGAATGGCGATTCTCCTTTCGGGTTTTATTTTGGCTTTTTTTATTGGTTACACCACCAAATCCATTTTGTCGCCCGCGCGAGTGACGGCTCAACTAACTAAAGCCGCCAGCCATATTCACAAAGATGTTAAAGTAAAGTTTGCGTCTGCTCAGGTGAGTCTCAGCAACGGCATCTTGCCGCGTTTTGCAGTCGTGATATCGCAAGTCGAGATGGAGTCTTCGCAAACCTGCTGGGCGTCTCCGGTATTGGAAGTTGATGAGTTGCGTTTGCCTCTTTCTTTGTGGAGTATTTTGCGAGGTGGCGCGCCGGTAAAAACAATTGAAGCCGACAATGTGAAGATTCTTTTTCGTGAAGAATTTAAAAACTGCGATCATCCTGATGTTGTGAAACAGGCGACGACGGATTCTACGACACCGCCTCCGCTGGTGACTTTGTCTCCATCTGAACAATCCCAAAAATATCGCAACGACGTACAGGGGCTTTCCATACAGAAGCTTCAGATATCCGCCTTAAAATACCCACAGTATTCCTCAGAGCTTTTGAATTTTGCCGCCAAGGTTAAGTCATTTGAACCTAAGGTCATTGAAATTACAGCCAAAAGTCATTTGATGAGGGACGAGCAAGTCGGTGATTATCTTTCTCACGCCAACTTGTATATTCAATATAAAGAATCCCCCGAGGCGACGATACAGTCCCATTTTTTTGGAAACTGGCGCGAAGGCCATTATAGTATTATTGCCAACTATAATCTGGCCGAACAACTTTTGGCTGTAGAAACTGATTTGAAGCACATTCCTTTAAGTCAGATTCTGGCGGTTCTGCAAAAGTATAATCTCGCCTCTAAGGAACTCAATGGACGGCAAGTGTGGATGTCTTCCAAAGCCCGTCTTGTGGCACCGGTCGACCAGCTTCGTACGTCTCCTTTGGAAGTTCGAGATCTTCGTCTTGAGGGCGATCTCGGGGAAATGAAAGTAGATCGTATCAATATCAAATCTGTCGAGCCTTTACTGTATGCTCCGATTGTTGTCGATGTGAAGAAGCTGGATGTTGCAAAACTTCTGGTTTTGTTAAATCGTCCCAAACGCACCGGCGTCCTCGGGGAGCTGGGTGTTTTCTCGGGGCGAGCGGAGATCGTCTCGGATCGAAAAATTAAAATGACCGGGGAACATGCCGGTTTAGAATTCGTTTTCTCAAATAAAGGTCAACAAGAGCTGCAGGTGATCGAGAACATGGTGGGGGATATTACTCTGGAAGAGAATATCTGGAACTTCCAAATTCATCGAGTCGAGCCTCGTGGCGGCGTATTTATTGGTAACGTGAAAATGAAAGCGGATAAGGATTTCCGCGACGTTGAAGTGAAGACTCGTGTGGATGAGGTTTCGTTGGCTTTGCCCGTACAAAAGTTGATGACCAATGGGGGAGATATTGGCCTTATCAGCTTCGATCTGGATATGCGCTTAAAAGAGGGCCAAATGAGTTACCTTAAAGGGCTGACTCGTATTGAGGGCATGAAGGTTGAGGGACTGGAATTTTCAAAAACCAAAGCGACGATGGATTGGTCTCAAGGAGACGTCATTCTCAACACCCAGGTGAAGTCTTTAAAAGTTGGACCCGAGTCTCCGGGCGCAGCGGTTTTACGAAAAGTCACTATGCCAAGCTGGTGGAATTCGGGGACTTTGAGCATGAGCAACTTAACAGGCGAGTTCCGCTCAAAGAGTCTTCAGTTATTGTCGTGGAAGAACGTGCAAGGACAGATCGGGAAAAGTGGACGTCTAGTGACAGAGGGTTCATGGAATCAAGTTGGCAGTCTTCGCGGGGCCGTCCTGATTCGTGAAGGGAAAACCCATAAAAAATGGGTGATCGAAGGCAGTCGTGAGAACCCCACCTTTGAAGAAGAGACCTCGGCGAACAAACAAATGAGGAAGTAATGATTTTTCTAGCTCTGATTGGAATTCTATTAGGGCTTCTGGTGATTCGCCATTTCACTTGGCGCTCGCATCCTTGGCCAGAAAGAGCGGTGCGACCTCCGTCTTATCAAGGGCATCGTGGCTACTGGAAAGAAGGCGCACAAGAAAATACTCTGGCCTCTTTTACCGCCGCCAAACACAGAGGACTTGAGATGGTTGAGATGGACGTTCGTCTTTCTCGAGATCAGATTCCTGTTGTTTTTCACGATGCGGATTTAAAACGTTTAGCGGGAAGTGCTAAGGAAGTTCACGAGTGCACGGCCGCAGAACTTTTTCAATGGGCTCAAGCGCCGACTCTTGATGCTGTTTTATTGTCTTCGCAAGTTCCAGAAAAACTTAATATCGAACTGAAGACCTCTTCACTTGCAGATGGAAATCTAGAACGAAAAGTGACTGAGCTTATTAAGCGTCATAAGGCCGAGGGGCGTATTCTTTTTTCAAGTTTTAATCCCTTGTCTTTGTGGAGACTCAGTCGATATTTACCAGAGGTCCCGCGGGCTTTGTTGGCCAGCCGAGAAAAGGAACCGGGAAACCACATCTATCTACGCCGTCTTTGGTTGGCTCCGTACGTACGTATTCATGCTCTTCATTTGGATTATCACGATGTCAGTATTCAAGATTTACAGCGTTGGAAGAAACGAAAAATTCCGGTCGCTTTGTGGACGGTGAATGAAAAAGAGATCGCCGAGACCTATTTGCAGGCCGGGGCCTTCAGTATTATTACGGATACACTTGTTGATTAAAAAAAACGATCTGATCTCCTAGTCTGGCGATGGCACGAGGATTTGGAGGGAGGGAAGGACTTTGCTGGCGCTGCGTTCGGCACGGCATCCTGCCTCATCGCTCCTGCCTCCGGCAGGGGGCCATCCAGGCCCCGCGAAGGCCTCACTTCGGCCATCAAAATCCTTCCCTCCCTCCAAATGCTGCCTTCGACAGTCTAATGAAATAGTGTGTACTTATTGTTCTTTGGTGATAAGAAGATATAAGGCATCTTTCTAGATGCTCTGGAGCTTTCGTCGCTCCGCTGAAGGAAGTCGAAACGGCCAAACAACGACTTAATCTCTGTCTGAAGCCGGG
>JAHRXB010000156.1 GCA_019104905.1 Bdellovibrio sp. | reverse complement strand
GATCTTTGGGGCGTAACTCCCTCTCAACCAGAGCGTTTTGAAAAACTCAAAGAACGCATTAAAAAGCATGGTTTGAGAAACTCTTTGATGATTGCGATTGCGCCAACAGCAACGATCGCATCCATCGTGGGATGTTACGAGGCTATCGAACCTCAAGTTTCTAACTTGTTCAAACGTGAAACACTTTCGGGTGAATTCATGCAGATCAATAAGTATTTGGTGTCCGACCTCAAGGCCTTAAACCTTTGGAACGAAGACCTGCGCAATGAAATCAAAATGCACGATGGATCAATCCAAGACGTAGCGGCAATTCCTCCTCAGTTGAAAGAGTTGTACCGCACCGTTTGGGAAATCCCGATGAAGTCTTTGATCGATATGGCTGCAGATCGCGGCGCTTACATCGATCAAGCGCAATCTTTGAATTTATTCATGGAAAGCCCTACGATCGGTAAAGTGTCTTCAATGTACATGTACGCATGGAAGAAAGGTGTAAAAACCACTTATTACTTGCGTTCACGTCCTGCGACGAAGATTGCTAAAACGACTGTGAAAGGCACTAGTGGATTCGCAGGAATCACAAATGCTTCAGGCAACAGTATGGATGCAGCGCCAGCGACACCCGTTACACCGGCACAAGAAGCAGCTCCGGCGAAAACATATACAGATGCTGAAGTCATTGCTTGCTCTTTGGAAAACCCAGAGGCTTGCGAAGCTTGCCAATAGTGCCCGGACCCAAGGGCCCTTCGGGGCCCTGGACGACTTAAGTACGTTTTTACTTTTTGGAGATTTTTATGATTCTAGATCCTGGCTTTGATTTAACTTTACGCCCTATGAAATACCCCGTTTTCTACGAAATGTATAAAAACGGCATCAAAAACACATGGACTGTTGATGAAGTGGATTTTTCAACAGACCTTGTTGATCTTCACACAAAATTGACTCCCGCGGAAAGACATTTGATTTCTCGCTTAGTTGCTTTCTTTGCAACCGGAGACTCAATCGTTGGGAATAACCTTGTGTTGAACCTTTACAAACACGTCAATTCTCCTGAAGGACGTATGTACTTATCACGTCAACTTTATGAAGAAGCTCTGCACGTGCAGTTCTACCTCACATTGTTGGATACTTACATTCCGAATCCTGATGAAAGAGCCGAAGCTTTTTCCGCAATCGAAAACATTCCTTCTATCAAAAAGAAGGCTGATTTCTGCTTTAAATGGATCGACTCCATCAACACACTCGACACTCTTAAAACAAAAGAAGATCGTCGCCGTTTCTTGATGAACCTGATCTGTTTTGCAACTTGTGTGGAAGGTTTGTTCTTCTATGCTGCTTTTGCCTATGTTTACTTCTTACGTTCAAAAGGTCTTTTGGCAGGTCTCGCCTCTGGAACAAACTGGGTCTTCCGCGATGAATCCATGCACATGACCTTCGCTATGGAAGTTATCAAGACGGCTCGCAAAGAAGAGCCAGATCTTTTCAACTCTCAAATGGAAGACATGGTCACTCAAATGCTTGAAGACGCTATTGAGTGTGAAATGGAATTTGCAAATGACGTTCTTCACTTGGGTGTCGCAGGTCTTTCACCAAAAGACATGAGACAGTATCTTGAGTACTGTGCGGATCAACGTCTTGAAAGCTTGAACATTGCTCCTCGCTACAACGTGAAGAATCCGTTCTCTTTCATGGAACTCCAAGACATGCAAGAGCTTGCAAACTTCTTTGAAAGAAGAGTTTCCGCTTACCAAGTGGGCGTAAGTGGGGCCGTTTCCTTCGACGAAACGTTCTAGGTGAAAAACACTTTTTTTTGGGTTTTCTTTTTTCTAGTTTGTATGGGGGTAGGATTTCTTCACGGAGTCCTGCCCCAAGGTCTTTCGCGAAGTTACTTTTCCAGTCCTCAAAAAATTCAAATTTTGACCACGGACGAAATCTTCTTTCCTGCGGAACTTCGCGAAGAACTTGAAGAAGAACTTCATGTTAAGTTTTCCGTCACTGTCACTCGCGATTGGGATGCGATCTTAGCCAATACCGTCGCCAGCCCTGGCGTTGATTTGATCTTTCTCCCCTCCTTTTGGGCACAAACTTTGGCGCGACAAGGCCTCTTGGCAGATATTTCAGGACCTGGAAAAGAGCTCCAGCTCCGCGTCGCCTCTGACTTTTTGGGGGCTCAACCTCAAGAAGGATTTTATTTTCTTCCCTTTTATTGGATGAAGACGGGGATAAAAACCCCCGACACCGGAAGTTTTGTCGATTTTCTTAAAAATAAAAAAGAGACCACTCTTTTCCTTCTGGCCGATGAAGATCTTTTGCTGAAGCACTTTCAACTCTGGAAAGAACAGGGCATTTTAGATCTAGTCTCTCAAAAGAAGATACTCACATTACAACTGGATCAAATTAACCAGAAGAAAGAAACTGAGGGCGCCCTTGAAGGCCCACTCAAGGAAGATTCTAAAGACTCCTCTTTACCACAACTCAGTGCTTTGCTGATTTGGGGCGCCACAATCCCCACGACTTCATCCAATAAAGATCTTGCTCTTGATGTTCTCACCACGCTCAGCGCCGCCGAGCACCAGGAGAAAATTCTGCTTAAGACACCCTTCAACTCAACATTCACGACGGTCACTGGAAACGATATTCCTCTTCACCGTCGTGCTGAATTCATTCGTGATTTACGACTTAAAGACACCCTGATTTTTGAGAAGAAAGACCAAGAGGCGAAGAGCAAACTTAAAAATGATTTCAACATCATTTTGTGAGGGTGATAGAACTTGCACCCTGAACATCATTCGTCACAACCACGTTATCAGCATCATAAGCCTGTAACACAAATCGAACAGAATGAACGCCTGCCGCTAAATTTGATGTCTTAATCGCCAAGTTAAACTTTCCGTTCTTACAGGTCGCCACATTACTATTCACATCGGTGGCCGTGTTCAGATCTAAAATCTCCAGTTGTGACCCATTTTCTAAAGCCACAATCTCATGTTTGGGATAGGTCGACACATAACATTCCCCCGAGACCTCTGCTTTTGACATAGCTGCCGTCGTATTCACAGTCGGGTTGTAGACCTTCAAATACAGTTCTTCCGATTTTGGTGTTTTATTAACCTCATAGGTGGAGGGATCGTCTTTCTGATTCGTCAACAAGGAGTTTCCATTAATCGGAGTACAAGCGACTCCC
>JAHRXB010000306.1 GCA_019104905.1 Bdellovibrio sp. | reverse complement strand
TAGCTACCGTACAGATATTACCCTGCAGAAGAGAGCCTCCACGATAGATCGTCGCATCCAAGACGTTTTCTCCCTTAAGTGCCTCCACGCGCGCCGCCTCACATTCTCTCATGTAATGGCGACAGATTCCTGCACTGTCTTCATTTTCACAAACCCAGAAGAAGTCCTTATACTTCTTAGTTTCTAATTTAACTTCGGGAAGTTCCGAGTGAAGTTCCACACTGCAAATGATTTTTGCTCGTCCATCTGCCTGCACTTCATTGGACCAACTATAGGTAAACTTCTTATACTTCAAATCCAGATTCTGAGATTTAGTGATTTCATTTCGGCGCTCATCAATACCACGAATAAAGTGTTCGCAACGTTCGCCCAACTCCTGCACCGTTCCCATCCGACTCCATCTAACAACTCGATCGGACGGCCTTCCAAAGGTACAATTCAAACCCTCTTCATCACAGCCAACACCCGTATAATAAGGAGCCGCCTGCGAGACACCTCCTAAGATAAGAAGAGCAAAGATAAGCGCAAGATTCTTCTTCATAAAAACACCTTTTCTAATGAGTCCTCGAATGCCCATACCTTAGCGAAAAATAGGCCGCCCCGGATTCCGCTCCAAAGCCCCTACGTCTATTTTAAAAGGACCAAGCCTGTCTATGATTCAGACAGAGGTGACCTATATTGGCGGCAGAAAAGATATCATAGGACTTATTTTTGCAATAAAAGTTCACACACAACTTCCAAGCCACTTCGATCTACACGGTTCTGTGCCCGCACATGCCCGCCATGCATTTCGAAAATAGACTTCACAATGGAAAGTCCCAACCCCAGACCGCCAGCGGGACTCCCAGAAACGCGAAAGAACTTTTCAAAGATGTGATTCTCAGAGCCTGGGGGCAATCCCGGCCCCTCATCTAAAACTGATATCTCAACCTTGGAACCAAGTGAATGGATTTGAACGGTTACAGCTCCTTTTGAGTATACTAAAGAATTCGAGACAATATTCGCAAACGCGTGCACCAGCAAACGGAAATCACCAGTGAGAGTGACGTCAAGATCGCCGTTGATCTGCAAGATTCGACCATCAAGTTCGTCTTTTAGATAGATCCTCACTTGTTCAAATAACTCGGAAGCAGTGAATTTCTCCAAATTCAAAGACAACCGTTCGTTTTCCAAACGAGATACATCCAAAAGATTCTCGACCACCCGATTCAGACGCTTTGAGGATTTCACCATCTCGTCAGTTAAGGCAGTACGAGCATCTTTATCTTCCGCAGTAGTGGGATCTTGTAACGCCGTGGAACTTGCCATAATAGCCGCAATAGGAGTTCTCAACTCATGCGAGACGGAACTGATTAAAGTTTGATGAACTTTTTCAGATAACTCATAAATTTTTGCAGCCTGAGCTGCTTCACTGTATCTCAACCGTTCTACGGCAATAGCAATCTGACTAAGAACGACATCAATAAAACCTTCTTGTTCAATATCTAACTTCTTCTGACGCTTTCTGGGGAAATAGCAAAGAACCCCGATAGCCCCACCTCGACCCTTCATTGGAAGACATAAACAGCGGGAGCCGGCCAAAGTTTGCGTAGACCATCCGGCACTTTTCCTTTGCTCAAAGACCCACTGGGCTACGGCCTGATCCTTTTCATCCATCTTCCGTTGCGAATTTTCAAAATCCAGAACGCCTGATTTACTACTTAGAACCGGAACCACATCGCCTTCTAATACATCTTCCAGAGTACCTATGAGAACATCTAAAATTGCACTCTCTTGCCTTGCCTCTGAAATCTTTTTACTTAGCTCATAAAGTCGCCTTGATTTCTCTTCACGAACTCGAAGGATTTTCTCTTGTTTTCTAATCTTTGAAGTCAGCTTGCCACCAACCAAAGCGACAACAATATAAGTCAATACCATCATAATATCGTGGTACTCACGAATCGCAAAAGTGAAGTGTGGCGGAATAAAATAAAAGTCCCATATCAATGCGCTTAAAATCGCTGCAAACAAAATGGGTCCTTGAGTGGCCAACGAAGCGACCACGAGAATAGCCAACAAGAAGACTGATCCTAAGGCCTGATATCCTACAAACGGAATCGCAGCATAACAAACAAATGAAACGGCTATGATATACCAGGCGGTATAATAATATGGAACCCATCCTGACGCCAATTTCGGTATTCTTACTCGAAAACCCCTATAAACCGGTCTTCTCTCAGCCCTGATTACATGAACATCAATAGAGCTGGTGATTCTTACTAATTGATCTAACAAAGTCCCTCGGGAAAAAAAATCTTTGAAGAACCTTCTATCGGGACGTCCCATTACAATCTGTGTGACATTTTTTTCGCGACAAATTTTATGAATTGCTCCCGTGATACTTGTATCAGCTAAAGTAACAACTTCTGCTCCCAACTCCCGTGCCAAAGCCAAGTGCTTCTTTAGCATGGCTTGATCTTCAGGCTTCAAGACCTCCCCTGTATCTACATAAAGAACAACCCAGGGTGACTCCAGGCTATAGGCCATGCGTCTTGTGGCTCGTATCAATCGGCTTGAGTAAGGGCTATGGCTTATCGCTACCAAAAGTCTTTCATTCGTATTCCAAGGTCCTTCAATTCCTTTCATGAGCATTTGATCTTGCAGCTCTTGATCAACCTTTTCGGCGGTAAAGCGCAAAGCCAGTTCACGCAAGGCCGTTAAATGTTCTTCTTTAAAGAAGTTCTGTGCAGCTCGCTCCGCTTTATCACCGAGATAGACCTTGCCCTCCTGCAGACGACGTAAAAGCTCTTTAGGAGACAAATCCACAAATTCAATCTGATCCGCATTTGCCAAGATAGAATCGGGAACTGTCTCTTGCACTATCACAGACGTAATTTGCGCGATCTGATCATTACGACTCTCTATATGCTGAATATTCACTGTCGTGTATACATCAATACCTTGATTGAGCAGCTCTTCAACGTCTTGATAACGTTTTTTGTGACGTGACCCTGGAGCATTGGTGTGAGCCAATTCGTCAACCAAAACCAATCGAGGTTTGATCTCAAGAATCTTGTCGATATCCATCTCTTCAACAATAGTTCCTCGATAATTAATAGCTTTTCTTGGGATCAGTATTAGCCCCTGAAGAAGATCCTCTGTCTCCTTCCGTCCGTGAGTTTCAACAAGGCCAACATACACTCGAACTCCGCGTTTTTGCTGCTCCTGCGCGGATTTTAACATGGAGTATGTTTTACCAACTCCCGGACACATTCCCAAAAAGACCCGCAAGCGACCTCGTTGGGTCTCCATCTTTTGAACAGCTCCTAAAAGATCTTCGGGATTGGGACGATAGTCGCTCATGGTTTCACTAAGCCTCAAACAATTTTGTAACCCACGCCAGGCTCTGTTAGAATATGCACAGGTTCTGCTGGATTCTCTTCAATTTTTTTGCGCAACTGATTCACATAAATTCTTAAATAGTGACTCTGGTCTTCTGCGGTACTTCCCCAAATCTGCTTCAACAACAACGCTTGCGAGACAAACTTTCCGCGATCCCTTATGAGACGAGCGAGGACCTCGAACTCAGTATTAGTCAATTTCACGTTCTGTCCATTCCGGATAACTTTGCGAGAATTAATATCTACCTCAAGAGTTCCAGATTTAAACATAGGAGTTGCTTCGATCATCCCCCGATTGCGCAACCCCACTCGTATCCGAGCCAATAGCTCAGGAGTTCCGAATGGTTTGGTTAGATAGTCATCCGCTCCTGCGTCTAAGAGATTTACTTTAGAGATCTCATCATCATCTACTGTCAAAACCAAAATGGGAACCTGAGTCCAACGGCGAAGTTCCTTTACAACCTCATAACCCGAAATATCTGGCAGACCCAAATCAAGAATTATCAGATGAGGATGAAATTCAGAGGCTTTCTCAAGCCCCCCCTTTCCGGATTCAGCTTCAGCTATTTTATAACCATGAGACGCAAGACTAATTCTCAAGACATTACGAATAGCAGACTCATCATCAACAACAAGAATCCGAATCTCGCCGTTCGGCATAGGACCTCCACTAAGTAAAAACCTACTTCACTTCCTGCATTCCATCTAGAGCTATATTGAGTTTTAACACATTCACAGTGGGTTCACCAAAGCCCCCCCATTGTCTCGCCTCAATGTGTCTTTCGACGAGCGCTGTCACTTTCAAGGGGTCCAACAATCTCGCCTTTGCTACGCGTAAGATCTGATAGCGAGCCGCCGCAGGACTGATATGAGGATCTAATCCGCTAGCAGATGTAAAAAGCAGATCTTGCGGTGGCTCTCCACTTTCTGGATGGGCCGCCGTCAACCTCCTCTTTCGTTCTTCCACAACTCTCTTCAAGTTCTCTGATTGAAGACTTAAATTCGAGCCTCCCGAAGGAAGAGGATTGTAATCAATCGCGGAGGGACGTGGCCAAAAATACTCTGCTTTTTCAAATTTTTGACCAATCAAGGAAGACCCCATAGCCTTCCCATCCATTGATATAATGCTCCCATCAGCCTTGTCTTGAAACAGTCCATTAGAAATGACCGTCATGACCAGAGGGTATCCAAGTCCAAGAAAAATCATAAAGAATATATTGATTCGAATTGCCGCTAAAAGATGTTTCATATCTTAACTCCTTCCCTAAACCAAACCGACGGAGGTGATAACAATGTCGATAATTTTGATTCCAACAAAGGGCGCGATCAACCCACCGAGGCCATAAATGATCAGGTTTCGTCTTAAAATTAAGGCGGAACTTTCTGCCCGATAAGGCACTCCCCGTAAGGCCAAAGGAATCAAAGCCACAATGATCAAGGCATTAAAGATGACCGCACTCAGGATGGCACTTTCCGGCGAGGAAAGCCCCATTACATTCAACACCGAAAGCGGCCCCTCCTTGGCTCCTGGGACTAAGTAGAGTGTACTGAAAAGAGCAGGTAAAATTGCAAAGTATTTTGCCACATCATTGGCAATACTAAAGGTCGTCAAAGACCCTCGAGTCATTAGTAGCTGTTTTCCTATTTCAACAATCTCTATCAATTTTGTTGGATTACTATCCAAATCCACCATATTACCCGCCTCACGGGCAGCCTGAGTCCCGGTATTCATAGCTACCCCAACATCGGCCTGGGCCAATGCTGGAGCATCGTTGGTTCCGTCTCCGGTCATCGCCACAAGATGGCCACTCGCCTGTTCTTCGCGGATTCGATTTAGCTTCGTCTCGGGAGTTGCTTGAGCCATAAAGTCATCCACCCCGGCCTCGGCGGCGATAGCCGCAGCTGTCAGTGGATTGTCTCCAGTAATCATAATCGTGCGAATCCCCATTCGGCGAAGTTCCGCAAAACGTTCCTTGATTCCCCCCTTTACAATGTCTTTTAACTGAACGACACCCAGAACTTCTTTATCATCGACAACAACTAGAGGAGTGCCTCCCTTTTTTGCGACTTCATCGGCTATCATATCCAGATCGGACGGAACAATGCCCCCAATCTTCTGCACGTACTCTTTCACCGCCTGACTGGCTCCTTTTCGAATATTCCTAACTCCATTTTCAAATGCCAGGTCAATCCCACTCATGCGAGTCTGTGCTGTAAATGGAATAAAATGCGCTTGGTGGGGACTCAAACTTTGGGCCCGTAAAGAGTATTGATCTTTGGCCAATATTACGATGGATCTTCCCTCAGGAGTTTCATCTGCAAGTGACGCGAGCTGAGCGACCTCTGCAAGCCTTTGCGAAGATACTCCCTTAACTGGTAAGAATGCTGTGGCCATGCGATTACCAAGGGTAATTGTTCCCGTTTTATCTAAAAGCAAAACATCGATATCTCCAGCCGCCTCCACTGATCGACCACTGGTCGCAATCACGTTTCTGCGAATAAGTCGATCCATTCCACTGATACCGATAGCACTTAACAGACCGCCGATCGTTGTGGGAATCAAGCAAACTAAAAGTGCAACAAGAACGGGGACCGTGACTATGCTTCGAAGATCTTGCCCCGCAGCGACTCCGCTATAGTCAGAGAAGAGTTTTAATGTTCCTACGGCCAGAACAAATATGATCGTCAGGCCTGATAACACGATACTCAACGCAATCTCATTGGGAGTCTTCTGTCGTTTGGCTCCCTCAACCAAAGAAATCATACGATCCAAGAAGCTGTGACCAGACTCAGCAGTAATCCGAATCAAAATGCGATCACTTATTACCCGGGTACCACCAGTCACAGCACTTCTGTCTCCACCAGCCTCCCGAATGACAGGAGCAGATTCTCCAGTTATAGCGGACTCATCCACACTGGCGATTCCATCAATCACCTCGCCATCGCTCGGAATAATATCATGTGTTTCACAAACCACGATGTCGCCTTTTTTTAGTTCAGCAGCAGATATACTGATTTCTTCTCGCCCCATCAAAAGACGCGCCTGTGTGGACGTTCTTGCCTTCCGTAGGCTCGCGGCCTGAGCTTTTCCCCGCCCTTCAGCCACGGCTTCAGCAAAGTTTGCAAATAGAACTGTAAACCACAACCATAAAGCTATCTGAACTTCAAAGACTCGGGAACCCTGGCCGACTCCAAAAATAACATAAACAGTAGTTAGAACAGCTCCAATCATGGTCACAAACATAACTGGATTTCTAATCTGATAACGAGGGTCCAACTTAAGTAAGGCGTCTTTCAAAGCCGGAATCATCAGTTCGCTGTTAAATAATTGATTTGTTTTTTGCATCGACATAAAAAATATCCTTTAAAAGGTTTGCCCTTTTATCATCATCAGGTGTTCGACAATCGGCCCAAGAGAAAGTCCCGGTAGAAAAGTCAACGCACCTACAATTAAAATTACTCCCACAAGAAGGATACCAAACAGCACTGAGTCCACTTCGAAGGTTCCTGAGGATGGAGGAGAATACTTTCTATTCGCTAAACTTCCGGCCACAGCAAGTACAGGAACAATAACGGCAAAGCGACCTATGAACATCACCAAAGCAAGCATTAAATTATAATAGATGGTGTTGGCATTGAGCCCAGCAAAGGCGCTTCCATTATTCGCGGCAGCGGAGGTGAACGCATAAAGAATCTCTGAAAACCCATGAGGACCCTTGTTCGCCAGACTCGAAAGCGCTGTCGGTGTCACGACCGAAATACCCGTACCAATAAGAACTGTCGCACAAGGAGCTAAGATCGCAAGAATCACCATCGTCATTTCTGGAGCCTCAATTTTTTTACCTAGATACTCAGGAGTTCTTCCCACCATAAGGCCTGCGATAAAAACTGTAAGAAGAACAAACAGAAGAACTCCGTAAAGGCCCGCGCCCACGCCCCCGAATATGATCTCTCCCAACATCATATTGAGCATGGCAATTCCGCCAGATAAGGGCGACAAAGAAGAGTGCATTGCGTTCACGGCCCCACAAGATGCAGAGGTCGTTACTGAAGAGAAGAAGACACTGTTAAAAACCCCAAATCGGACCTCCTTGCCTTCCATCACTCCCGCATATCCAAGAACGGGATTAAAGGTATATTCTGAAACCAAAGACAACGAAGTAAAGACGACAAAAAGAGCCAGCATCACACTGAAGATCACCCAGCCATGCTTACGTGCATGAGTGATCGTTCCGTAAGTATAAGTCAATGCGGCTGGGATCAAAAAGATCGATAACATTTGTAGAAAATTCGATAGGGCAGTGGCATTTTCAAAAGGATGAGATGAGTTAGAATTAAAAAATCCTCCACCGTTCGTTCCCAACATCTTAATGGCAATCTGCGAAGCGGCTGGCCCTAAAGGAATAATTTGCTTGAGCCCTTCCAGCGTAACGACTTCAAGGTAAGGCAAAAAGGTTTGCACGACGCCTTGACCGACCAGAATCAAAGTAAAGATCACGGCCAAGGGCAGAAGGACGTAAACCGTTCCTCGAGTCATATCAACCCAGAAGTTACCGATCATCCGAGAACTCCTTCGAGCAATCCCCCGAGTTAGGGCTATTACTACAGCCATTCCAACAGCAGCGCTAACAAAGTTCTGAACGGCAAGAGTCATCATCTGAGTCAAGTAACTCATTGTTACTTCTCCAGAATATCCCTGCCAGTTAGTATTGGTTATGAAGCTCACTGCAGTATTTAAGGCAGAATGCCAAGAGACTCCAGTCAGTCCCTGAGGATTCAGTGGCAGATGCCACTGAATCATTTGAAACATCGTAACAACAACGATCCCAACAATATTGAATATCATCAACGAGGTGGCATATTCTTTCCAAGTCATTTCATAACTTGCATCAATGCCCGCAAAACGGTACGCCAAGCGCTCAATCCATCCCAACGGCTTAGATAAGAAGTTTTTCTGTCCTTCAAAAATCTTGACCATGAGTCCCCCTAAAAGAGGTGTCAAAGCCGTCAAAAGAATTATGAACAATAGAAACTGTAAGATATCAGCTAAACCCATCGTTCACCTCAAAATTTCTCTGGATAAAGAAGCGTATAAACCAAAAAGCCAAGGACAGCGACGCCAACAATGCCAGCAAGAACGAAATCCATAAAAGGAACCTCCCAAATAACAAATTTCCAAATCCAGACTAGCCAACAAATGCGTAAAAAAGATGTAAAAATCGTTGCGTGAAAAAACGAATCCAAATATTTCCTGTCTTTTTTTACATCTTTTTTACATTGATCTTACCTAGAATCAGAAGGAAGAAGGAGTCCTCACATGAGATACACTTTTGGTCAAAACCTAGCTGGAAATGCCTTTTGGGTCTTTGAAAAGATCCACGAACCAATTTTTTTGATTCACAAGATTGGTCGCATTATCCAAGTTAATGAAGCTGGAAGAAAACTTCTCTGGGTCACGCATCTAGAACTCAGTGACTTAGAGAGGTCGATCTGCCCTCTTCTCATTGAACGACTCAAAGAAAGCGCTTCCTCTTTAACACGCGTGAAAGGAATACGCACTGGTCTGCAATTTATTGCCAGAGACCTTCTAGACTCCGAATATATTCTTGTCGAGATTAAACGTTCAAAATCATAACTCTAACGAATCCAACTAACAATGGGAGGAACTTCTCTCTTCGGCTCATGAGGCGCCTCGGTGGGATAACCCACGATAATCGGCAAAACAGGGGTGAACCCTTCTGGAATGGATAGCTCTTTTTTAAAATGTTCTTTCCTTAAAACATCTCGCGCAAAACCCACGACGCAGGTTCCGAGGCCCAAACTGTAAGCGGCCAACATCAGATTTTGCCCAGCAAAATACGCATCCCCCGTCGGCTCAAAACCTTCGGTCTTGGCGCAAATCACAATCAAAGTTCCTGCTCCGTAAAAAATATCAAAACCGGGATCAGAAAGAGGTGTGAGTTTCTTTTCAAGAGAACTGCTCCACATAGGTGAATGTAATACGACCTCTTTCGCTTCCTGACTGATACGATGAAGAAGAGGTTTATTCTGGACAACAGCAAAACACCAAGGTTGAAGATTCATCGCACTCGGAGCCCAATGAGCGGCATCTAGCAAAAGAGCGACGGAATCATTATCTACATGCTTAGAGGAATAAGCGCGAATCGAACGTCGACTGCGAATGGCATCAAGGACACTTACGTTTCTTCTTTTGGATTTCTTGTGTTCAAAGTCGAAGGCGGGTTGCTCCATAATCACTCCTCATATGCACGCAGATTAGCTCCAATTTCAGAAACAAAAAACCGAGCTCGTCAAAAAACAAAGCCCTCGATTTATTCTGAGAGGATTATGGCTGCAAAAGAACAAGAAGAAGTTCTATAAGATCCCGTTAGGACCCTGTATGCGAAATTGGTGGAGCCGATCGGGATCGAACCGACGACCTCAACACTGCCAGCGTTGCGCTCTCCCAGCTGAGCTACGGCCCCACGTCTTACTGAGAAAACCATTATGCTAAAATGGTTTTCAAATTTCCAGAATTAGTTCATCAACACGACGCATGAAGATATCTCTAAAGCAAGGGATGTTCAGAACGGACCTTCAGACGACTCCATCGACGATCCACTTCTTGTTGAAAAGCCTCCAGCGCCTCAGAGTATTCCGGCTTTAAAAGATGTTTGGATTTCCCCATCATCTCCAACCACGCTTTTAAAGGAATCTTGCGTCCCTCTTTTTCAGGATCATAGTTTAACCGAGTCAATCCATGCTCCACCTCATAAAGAGGAAAGAAACAGGAGTCCGCTGCTTTTTGCAAAATCTCTTGCCCGTACTTTTCCTCTGAGGCCCAATTCAAGGGACAACTGATCAGAATTTTGCCAAACACCAGGCCTTCATTTTTGGCATACCATTGAGCCTTCGCCGCCTTGGCAACAAGATCCGTTCCATAGGACTCAATCGCCGTGAATACATAGGAAATTCCGGTCGCAGCCATAATCGCCACTGTGTCTTTATGATGAAAGGATTTACCAAAGGACGTTTTCCCAATATGGCTGGTGACAGTTTCTTTGCCGAAGGGCGTGGTGTAACTAAGCTGCCCACCCGTATTCATATATCCTTGGTTGTCATACTCCAGAATAATCATCTTATGATTGCGTAAGGCTGTGCCAATCGTCGGCCCCATACCGATATCCATTCCTCCATCACCTGTGATCATCACAAAAGTGATATCTTCCCCGATGGCAATTTCCCCACGGCGTTTTTTCTCATAGAAAACTTCCACCAACCCCGACAAGGTCGGAGCCCCATTTTGAAAAAGATTGTGAAGGTACGTCACACGATGCGCACTGAAAGGATAATCTGTCGTCACCACCATGGCACAGCCGGTGTGATAAAGAACCACGACGTCCCCTTCAATGCCTTTAAAAAACTGATCCAAACCAGAGAAAATTCCACACCCCGGACAAGCCCCATGCCCCGGAGCGATCCTCTTGGGACGAGCCACCAAAAGACTTGGATCCGCCACCGTGACTTTCAGGGGAGAATTCTTTCCCTCACTTTTCACGACTTCAACTTGGGTCAAGCCCTGACTCATTTCTTCTCGAGATAACGGCGGCAAGACTTGAGGAGGCAGATTTTTTTTACTTCCAGCCTCTGTCCCTAAAAAACCAAAAGAAGGAACAGAGCGAGGATTCGCAATGGCAGATAAAGCCTCTTCAATAAAAAGTGCAGCATCCTCTTCACGGAAGTCCTTGCCACCAAGTCCATAGATGCGACTCAAGGTGATCACTTTACAAGAGGGATCCGCCAATAAAGTCGCTCGCACCTCATGACTCAAAGGTCCTCCGGCAGAGCCCGGAGTGTCGCTTCTTTCACCGATGAGAACCGACGACACCTTTTGTGTTGCCGCCTTAAGGTCTTCTGCGGGGAAAGGACGAAGCAGGTTCGGACGAAGAACTCCGACCTTTTTTCCATCAACACGAGCCTGGTCAATGACATCCTTGGAGGTTTCCGCAGCCGAATTCAACAAAAAGAGTGCGGCTGTTGCGTCTTCCATTTGATAGGCCTCTAAGGCGGGATAACTGCGTCCACTCAAATCTTCAAACTCAGCGGCGATCTGTTTATAAACTTGGGCTGCCGCCTCATGCGCTTGATGAAGTTGGAATTTATTATTGATTAGATCAGGGTCATTCATATATGGACCCACCGTCACAGGCTGACGGGGATTCAAAGTTGAAAAGGTGTCTTTTCTTTCACCGATAAAGTCTTGCACCACTTTGGCGTCCTTAAAGATCTTCGCCGATTGTCGTTGATGACTGGTAAAGAAACCATCACTAACCACCATCACGGGAAGTCGGACCTCGGGATGCTCCCCTAACTTTACAGCCATAATGTTCATGTCATAAACAGCCTGCGGAGTCGACGCCATCAAGATAATCCAACCCGTTTGCAGGGCGTACATTAAATCCGAATGATCACAGCGAATATCTAAAGGACCACTCACTGAGCGCGTGACTAAGTTCAACACCATAGGTAAACGACTGCCGGCCTGAACTGGCAGTTGCTCAAGGCTGTATAAAAAACCATTGGCACTTGTTGCATTTAAAACACGAGCTCCGCCCGTCGTAGCACCGAAACAAGCGCCCGCCGCCCCATGCTCGCCGTCCGCCGGCAGAAGAACTGTCGACACTTCCCCTTTGGCTTTCATGCGATCAATGATCTGCGCAATTTCCGTCGAAGGAGTGATGGGATAATAACCCATGAAGTGAAATTGAATCGCCTTGGCTGCCTCGGCTGCCAATTCATTGCCCGTCATAAAACGATCAAGTTGTTCTGCTTTCATAATCTAGTCTCTCTGCGTTTTTGAATGAATCTGTGGAAAAAGATGTTGGCTTTTTTCTTCCTCTGTCAGTTCCCCTTCGGGGACTGTGACCAAGGCCTGCACCGGACAAGCCACCACACACTTCTGACATCCTTTGCAGTATTGATAGTCAATGCCTTGAAGTTGTGGTGCCTGCTTTTTTTCAGGATCGATCTTCCAGACGAAACAATAGTCAGGGCAGACCATGTCACAGTAGCCGCAATTAAAACAAATCTCTGGAAGAAAGCGCGGAAGAAGACCTTTGCGACTGGCACTGTTGTCTTTAAGGATGGTATTCCCTGGATTCACAATGAGACCGCCCAACGGAGCATTCTCCCACCCCATCCGAGGAAGAACCTCGGGAGGACGATCGACACTGGCTTGAGAATCTTCAAAAAGATACTCTTTGGTTTTCTTTACCCCCGCCTCATAGCCCTCGGCATTGTGCTTTTGCGCCTGTTCTGGCAAATGAGAGAAGAAACGCAAGAAGGTCTTTAACAAAAGATCGCTCGAGACCTCAGGACAAAACTTTGTAATGGCTCCAAGCATAATTGCGTTCAAACCACACTCATGCTTTAAAGCCAACGTGGTGGCATCAATTGTGGCGAATTTTCGAACCTTAAAACCTAAGGGGAATTGAATTTCATCGGGGCTTTTGGTCGAATTGATAAGAAGATCAGTATGAGCGGTAATGCCCTCAAGGCATTCGGGATGAGTCTGCAAAAGCGACTCATGAAATATCACAAGCACATCGGGGTGCTTGATAAACGAAGCCGTGCGAATGACTTTGCCTTCCGTTGAAAAACGAACGAACGACTTTACCGGCGTTCCTTTTTTTTCAGATCCAAAGCTAGAGAAATGATTTCCAGTATAACCCATCCCCAGAACAGCGGCCTCAGCAAATATTTTTCCCGCCGAGTTCGCCCCTTGCCCGCCAATGGCTTCCATACGAATACTGACAGTTTTGCGGGCGTAAATAGGTTCTTCTTTTGATTTCCGACCAAAGATCCACATGGTGGGCCTCCCTCAGTATCTCACCACCAGAGGCCCCCTTTTGCCAAGTCTTGTTGCGGTCTAAAGTCGAATTATAGTTTTAAGTGCGCTCAGAACTCAGCGAAAAAGACCTCACTTCAGCGAAGGCCCAGCAACTAAATGTGAGCCCTTAACTCTACTTCTCAATTTCACGAGGTGTTTTTTTCTCTTTCCTTTCTTCCTCCTCGATAAAATCCGGCATCTTTTGAAAGCTAATGCCCATACGCTCCCCCACCACCTCGAAAGCATGTTGGACATCCCGTTTTCGAACATCCCGTTTTCTAAAACGATCGACCAAGGAATACGTCGCCGGAACAATGTAAAGAGTGAGCAAGGTCGAAACAAAAACACCGCCAATCAGTGTGATTGCCATCGGCTTAAAAGTCTCTGATCCTGCCCCCGTGGCCAACGCAGAAGGGACCGCGGCGGCCATGGTCGCAAACGAGGTCATAATAATGGGACGAAGACGCACAGGACAAGCTTGCTTCAAAGCCTCATCGGCCCCCACTTTGTCGCGATCACGAACCGCATTTGTAAAGTCAATCAATAAGATCGAATTCTTCTTCACAATACCCATCAACAACAAGACCCCGATCATTGAGTACATATTGATACTTTGCCTCATTAAGACCAGCGCAAAAAAAGCTCCACTAAAACTAAACGGCAGAGCCATTAAAACCGTGAGAGGATCCAAAAAAGAATTAAACTGTGTCGCCAAAACCATATAGGCAATTAAAACTCCTAAAAATAAAGCAAAAAGAAGACTGTTGAAGGACTCCTGAAAAGTTTTGGCAGAGCCCGATTGTGCAACCGTGTATGTCGGTGGCAACAAAGACCGGGCCTTGTCTTGAATAAATTGAAGCGCTTTTTCTTGAGAAGCCCCCGGCTTAAGATTGGCGTAAATCGAAATCGCCCGCTGTCGATCCACACGGGTAATTTGCTGCAAACTTGGTTTTTGCTCAAGCTTACTGACACTAGAAAGGGGAATGAGGTTATTGCGATCATTGGCAATCAGAAGATCTTTAAACTCTTCACGGGGCTCGGGACGTTTTTCAAGTTGAACGTAGATGTCGTAACGATGTCCTCCCTTCGTGTACTGTCCATTTTTCACTCCTCCGATCAAGGCCTGAACGGTGTTACCGATGTTGTCGATGCTCACGCCTCTCATCGCCGCGTTGTCTCGATCAGGCACAATGCGTATTTCTGGCATTCCTTCCAGGTAATCTGAATCCACGTCCACCATCAAATCTGAATTCCGCATCTCCTCTTTCATTCTCTCATTAAGTTCGGCCAACTTATTCCACTCCGGCCCCTGCAAAATGAACTCAACCGGATAACCTCTTCCGGTTGAAAATCCCCGACTGGAAAGATCCAACATAAAAACTTTTACGCCTTCAAGCTTTCCCAACTCCGTTCGAGCAACCCCCATGAACTCCTGTTGAGAAAGTTCCCTTCCCAACTTCGGATCAATCCCTCGTTGTCCTTGATCTTTTAAAGTCACAAACATCATTCCGGTATTCGCGTCACTGCCTCCAGCAGAACCCAATCCGCCTACGGCTACATAGAGATGTGACAGCTCGGGGCGAGCCCTCAACCACTTTTCAATCTCTTTAGCTTTTTCATCCGTACTTGCCAACGAAGCCCCTACAGGAAGCATCAATCGCAAAATGAACAGCCCCTGATCTTGTGTTGGGGTCAGCTCTTTATTTAAAAAACTGAGAGAAAAAAATGAGGCCCCCACAAATACGACAGACCCTAGTAAAACCTTCCAACGATGTCTTAAAGTCCAACTCAACGTACGCGAATAAAAATTTCTCCAGGCTTCCATAAACCCTTCAAACATCCTTCCCAACCGAGTCGTTCTTTCCCCTGGATGGACAAAGCTTGAACAGCGCATCGGAGTGATGGTCAAAGACTCCAACAAAGACAAAGCAACGGCCAGTGAGATGGTCACTCCATATTGAAGGAAGAATCGTCCAATCACTCCCTTCATAAAAGCCACTGGCAAAAAGATGGCAATGATGGCGATCGTCGCCGCCAGGGCGGCAAAGGTGATTTCCCGAGCACCCAGTATTGAAGACTCAATCGGTCCATAGCCCTTTTCGTTATATCTGAAAATATTTTCCAGAACCATGATCGCATCGTCGACAACGATACCAATAGCCAATGTCAGTCCCAAAAGGGTGAATGTATTAAGCGTAAAGCCAAAAAAGTAGATGCCAATAAAAGCTCCCATGATCGACGTCGGAATCGCCAAGAGCACGTTCACGGTGGCGGTAAAACTTCCCAAAAACACCCAACAGACCAACGCCGTCAAAAGAACGGCCAAAATCAGATGTTTGATCATTTCAGAGACAGCCTGTTCGATGTAGCGAGAAGAATCAAAGTTGATCTGCAACTTCATGCCCGGAGGAAGTTGAGATTGAATCTCCTGCATTCTTTGTTTCACGCCCTGGGCCACCGCCACAGCATTGGCCCCTAACTGCTTTTTAATCCCCAAGCCCAAAGCCTGCAC